>DASUSJ010000124.1:0-6162 GCA_036375155.1 Pyrinomonadaceae bacterium | reverse complement strand
TCGTCGAAATATTCGGAACCACGAACTCACACGAAACCACACGAACGAAATCCAAAATCCGAAATCCAAAATCCAAAATCCAAAATGCGCCCGGGCATAGCTCTTGCGCGCCCTTCAGAAAACAACTTGTGATGATCGATTTCCGCGCGCTGCGCCTCACAGGTGCGCACTGACTTACAACATCTTCATGGAGGGAAATTAATGAGTAATGGAAAGTTAGTATGTGCGTTTAATTTCATTCTTATCGCGGCCCTCGCGGTTGCCGCTCAGTTTGGACCGACCCGCTCTAATCTCCACTCGGGTGCCGTTTACGTAATGACAAACCAGACCGCAAACGCCGTGATGGCATTCTCGCGTAACCCGAGAACCGGCGAGTTAACGCTTGTCGATACCGAACCGACGCAGGGAGCCGGTGATCCCATCCCGATCCCTCCGGACCCGCCAATCGACCCGCTCGCATCGCAGGGCGCGATAATCGTCGATGAAGACAATCAGTTCGTCTACGCAGTGAATGCCGGAAGCAACGAGATCTCGGTGTTTCAGGTCAATCGGACCGACCTCGATTTCATACAGAAGATCGCTTCGGGCGGCATTCGGCCGATCAGCCTCACGATTTGGAACGGATGGCTCTACGTCCTGAATGAGGGCGGCACGCCGAACATCACCGGCTTCCGCGTTGCGGACAACGGAACTCTGACGCCGATACCGAACTCAACCCAGCCGTTGATCGGCGGGGCTTCGGCCGATCCGGCGCAAGTCGGATTCAGCCCGGACGGGACGCTGCTCGTCGTTACTGAAAAGGCCGGTAATCGTCTCGACACGTATGTGGTCGGCACGGACGGAGTCGCAGGGCCGCCAATGGCGAACCCTTCGGCTGGAATGACGCCGTTCGGCTTTGCGTTCAGCAGTGCCGGATTTCTTTTCGTGTCCGAAGCATTCGGCGGAATGCCGATGATGGGTGCCGTTTCGTCTTACGAGCGTGGCGACGGAGATCTAGACGTAATAACGGCAAATGTTCGCAACGGCGGGACTGCCACGTGCTGGCTGCAAGTGACGAACAACGGCAGGTTCATCTATGTCTCGAACACTGGCAGCGATACGCTTTCAAGCTACGTCGCGGACGAAACCGGTGAACTGTCATTGCTTATGGCCGTCGCTGCGAACACGGGTGCGATGAGTGCGCCGGTGGATATAGCGCTCAGTGTAAACAGCCATTTCCTCTACGTACTCGAAAACGGCTCCCACACAGTTAGCGCGTGGCGCATCGGCCGCCGCGGCGATCTGGAACTGATCGGCGAATTCGGAACTATCCCCCCGGGAGCGCAAGGGATAGCGGCAAAGTAGCCGGAAGGAATTGGCGGTCGGCAGTAGGCAGGCCGGCCAGTAATTGGTCCAGCCTACTGCCTGCAGTTCGTGATGTTTAGTGTGATTCGTGTGTTAGTGGTTACATTCTTCTAAACCCGAACCCACGAATCACACTAACCACGCGAAAGTTTCTTCAGCCCCAAACCACGAATCAAAAAAAAAGACGCCAGTCGTGGGAACATTAATCCGAATTCCCATCCGGCAGTTCGAATTCCGCCGCTCAAAAAATTCTGGAACTCCTTCTCGATTGCCCTTTTCTTTGCCACACCTCGACGGTTCAACTAATTCACGAGCTTCGAGGCTTCGATCAAGCGATCCTTTCTAGAGAATATCGCCCCGCTCATTTTCAGATATGCGCGGGGCGATTTTTTTTAGAACCTGGATCTCTTACTTCGTGTGATTTTGTGTGAATTGGTGGTTCCAATCCTAAACTGTGAAAACTGGAATCACTATTTCACACGAAGCCGCACGAAAAGAATCTACCGGACGCAATTATTTCACCAACAACTTCACCGACCGCACAACAAGAACCAACAACGCGACCACTGCGTCAAGCGCGAATTTGCCGGTCGCTCGAAGTGAGCGGATGACGACCGAGAATTTCCGCAACAGGGCGCGGCATACTCCACAGCCTCACTCGATATACGCCGCAGAACTTCCGAAATTACCTCCATACCTTGGCGGCACGTACGTTGCGTTTAAGACAACAGGGCAAATCCCAACCGTAGACGCCGGTAATGACAACCGAAGGCCACGCTTGCGCCCGTTCCTGCGCATACCCCAATGAATGCGCAAAGCGAAGGGTCTCCGGGCTTTTAGGAGGATCTTCAAATGTCCACACATAGAATCGCGTTGATCGCCACGCTACTCCTGCTTCTTCTCCCGATCGCAAAAGCACAGACAAACTACCAATACCCCGAGACGCGCGAGCTCGTCGGACTCGTTAACGATGCCGCCGACCTCGTCCACGCGAGGGGTGAAGCAGCATTCGCCGAGTTCCGAGTACCGAACGCCCGTTGGCGACGAGCCGAGTCGTACATCTTCGTTCTCGACCCAACCGGCAACATGCTCGTCCACTCCGATCCGTCGATGGAAGGCAAGAACCAGATCGATCTCAAAGACATTAACGGCAAACCGATCATTCGCGGATTGCTTTCCGCCGTCACAAACGACAAACCGCAAGGTTGGTATCACTACGAGTGGCCTGTGCCGGGCGGACTCCTCCCGCGCTGGAAGAGTAGCTACGTGAAGCTCGTGACGGCTCCGTCCGGCAAGAGCTACGTCGTCGGCAGCGGCATGTACAACGATCGCATGGAGCGCGAGTTCGTTGTCGACCTGGTGAAAAACGCCGTCGCCGCCCTTGAAAAAGACGGCAAGGCAGCGTTCAAGCTTTTCCACGATCCGACGAGCCCTTTCCTCGTGAAAGACGCATACGTTTTCGTCATCACGATGGATGCCATCGAGATCGTCAACCCGGCTTTCCCAAACCTCGAGGGTCGAAACATCTCGGATCTGAAAGACACAAACGGCAAGTTTCTCACTCGCGAGATGCTGCAGGTCGTCGATACGAGCGGCTCGGGTTGGGTCGATTACATGTGGCCCAAACCGGGGGAGAGTGTCTCGACAGAAAAATCGGCATATGTCAGCAAAGCGATGCTTGACGGAAAGCCGGTGACGGTCGGCGCCGGAGTCTATCTCGCCGACGCTCGCACCGCTCCCGGAAAGACAAGGAAGATGACGGCGGCCGAGTTGACGACGATCGTCCGCGACGGAGCGAGTCTCTTGTCGAAGCAGGGCGAGAACGCTTATCCCGAATTCCGGAAGAAAGGTTCGAAGTGGTTCAGCGACGATCTGTACTTCGTCGTCAGATCCGAGGACGGCATCCGGACTTTGAACGCCGCCAACCCGACGCTCGAAGGACTGAACATGATCGACGTCAAGGACATCCTGGGACGCCCATACGGCAGGATGCTCTTCGATGCGACGTCGGGTCCGACCGGCGAAGGATGGGTCCACTACATGTTTCCGGAACCTGGCGACATCTTCCCGACATGGAAATCGACGTTCGTGAAACGGGTCACCTTCCCGTCCGGCAAACAGTACGCAGTCGGTGCGGGGATCTACAACATGCAGATGGACCGCCAGTTTATCGAGGACGTCGTCGACCGTGCCGCTGCGTTGATCGCAGCGAAGGGTCGTGATGCTTTCACGCAACTCCGCGATCGAACCGGCCCGTTCTTCTTCATGGACACTTACGTGTTCGTCGACGATCCCAACGGTGTCGAACTCGTGAATCCGGCGCAGCCTAGTTTGGAAGGCAAGAATCTCATTGACGTAAAAGACTTGAACGGAAAACTCCTTGTCCGTGAATACATAGACGCAGCAAAGAAAAAAGGAAGTGCGTGGGTCGATTACCACTGGTACCGGCCCGGGCAAAACGAGCCCGCCTTGAAGCGAACATACGTCCGCAAAGTTCAGTATGCCGGCGAGACCTTCATCGTGGGTTCAGGATTCTATGTTAACGGCGATGAGAAGTGATCACACGCATCGCCGCGATTAATAAAGAGGAGACATCATCATGAAAGCGCAATACGCTTACGCACCGTCGCCGGAAGGCGAGTATGAATTCAAAGAAACCCGCGAACTGGTAAGACTGGTGAATGACGCCGCGGCTCTGCTGAGAGAAAAAGGCGAGGCCGCGTTTGACGAATTCCGCAGGCCCGGGAGCCGTTGGCGCCAGGAAGAAAACTACATCTTCGTTTTGGACGGTGAAGGAGACGTCCTGGTGCATCCCGATCCTCAGCTACGAGACACGAACCAGATCAATCTCAAGGACGTCAACGGAAAGCCGATAATTCACGGACTTATCAATGCCGCGACACGCGATCCCGCCAAACCGGAAGCCTGGTATCACTATCAATGGCCGGTGCCGGGCGGATTGCTTCCGCGCTGGAAAAGCACGTTCGTAAAGCAGGTGCTCACGCCCGGGGGCGAGAGCTACACTGTCTGCAGCGGCATCTACAACGATCGTATGGAGAAGGTCTTTGTCGTCGATCTGGTGATGAACGCGGTCTCCGAGATCGAGAAGAATGGCGAATCTGCTTTCAAGCTTTTCCATGATCCGACGGGACCGTTCCTCGCTAAGGACACATACATTTTCGTTCTCGACACGGACGGCGTCGAGCTCGTCAATCCGGCTCTTCCAAATTTCGAAGGGCGCAACGTGCTCGACCTCGTCGACGCTCATGGCAAGTATCTCAACCGCGAGATGATCGAGCTTGTCCGGAAGGAGGGATCAGGTTGGCTAAATTACGTGTGGCCCAAGCCGGGTGAAAACATCCCGACGCAAAAGGACGCATATGTACACCAGGCGAAACTCGGAAACAAGACGCTTGTGGTCGGCTGCGGCGTCTATCTGAGCGGAACCGCTCCGCATATGAAGGCGATCCCAAAGCTGGATGCTTCGGAACTGACCACGCTCGTTCGCAACGCGGCCGCGCTTCTCGAGGCGAAGGGTGAGCTGGCATATCCCGAGCTCCGCAAAAGAGGATCCGCATTCTTCCGCGACGACACTTACTTCTTCATCTATCAGATCGATGGCACCCGCCTCTTTCACGCAGCCTTGCCGGAAACCGAGGGACAGAATTTCCTCGACAGCAAAGACCCTCTCGGACGTCCGTTTATCAGGATGATCCTGGACGCTGGCGCCGGTCATTCGGGCGAAGGTTGGGTCCACTATATGTACCCGGAACCTAGGAGCATCTTCCCGATCTGGAAGTCGAGCTTCGTGAAAGGCGTGAAGTATCCTTCGGGCAGGGTGTGCGTCGTCGGCTGTGGGATCTACAACATGAAGATGGATAAGGCGTTCATCGAAGACCTGGTAAAGCGTGCAGCGGCCCTCGTCAAACAACGCGGCAAGGAAGCCTTCGCGATCTTCCGCGACAAGACCGGTCCGTTCGTGTTCATGGACACATACGTGTTCGTCCAGAGCCCGGATGGAACTGAGCTGGTAAATCCCGTCCAGCCAAATCTCGAAGGCCGAAGCCTGATGGACCTGAAAGACCTGAACGGCAAGGCCGTGATCCGCGAGGAGATCGACGCCGCGATGAAGGACGGCCATGCCTGGCTCGAGCACTACTGGTACCGCCCCGGCGACAACACGCCTGCGTTGAAGCAGACCTTTGTGCAGAAAGCCGAGTTCGACGGCGAGACTTTCATCATCGGCTCGGGCCTCTATCCTTGATATGCGGGCGAGAGGAGCGACATCCAAAAAACGTCCTGGGCCGCCATCGATAAAGAACACCTAAGCGTCCTCCTCACACGCCAAACCGTCTTCGGCGAGAACGCGACACTCGCACCGCTCTTCGCAGAGAAAGGAGTAACAGTCCCCCACATGAAGCACGTAAACGAAGAGTATTCCTGGATCATCTCCGGCTCGCAGAAGTTCCTGTTCGACGACCGCGAGTTCGTTGCAACCGCCGGCGACGTAATAGTGATCCCACCCAACGTCGCCCACTCGATCACGATCCTAGAAGCCACCGAGTTCGTCGACTTCTTCGCTCCAGCGAGGGAGAATTGGTTACAAGGAAAGGATCAGTATCTGCGTGGATGAGTGTGTGAGGACAGGATACGGGAGATAAGAGACGGGAGACAGGACAATACAGGGATGAAGGGGATGCAAGGGATGAGATCTACAAATCCCCTTCATCTCCTTCATCCCTGTCTAAAAATCTTCCGAATCCCCGTTATCCACGCAAATCCGCGGCTAAAACCTTCTTCGTGTGATTCGTGTATTTC
>DASUSJ010000123.1:0-14903 GCA_036375155.1 Pyrinomonadaceae bacterium | reverse complement strand
AGTGACGCAACCTCGCCGGCCATCAGCGAGATAGCCAGGCCTTGAAAGATCGGGTCGAACAACATCACCGCCGATCCAACGATCACGGCAGCGGCGGTCAGCATCATCGGCCGAAATCGAACGGCGCCGGCGTCGACGACCGCGTCGACTAGCGACATTCCGTGCTTCATCCGCAGCTCGACAAAGTCGACAAGGATGAT
Source organism: Pyrinomonadaceae bacterium (assembly GCA_036375155.1). GTDB lineage: Bacteria > Acidobacteriota > Blastocatellia > Pyrinomonadales > Pyrinomonadaceae > OLB17. Next base: position 14,703 of record DASUSJ010000123.1, on the reverse strand, counting down.
CGAATTGCGCACGACGATACCCGCACCGGCGATAAAGCCGATCATCGACGTCGCTGTAAAGAACGCTCCCATCAATGCGTGTGCGGGCAGGATGCCGACGAGCGAGAAGGGTATCGCCGCCATGATGGTCAGCGGTGTCTTGAAGGACTGGAACCAGCCGACGACCAGGATGTAGATGAGCACCATCACCGCCGCAAAGGCGAGGCCGAGATCGCGAAAGACCTCGTAAGTGATGTGCCATTCACCATCCCATTTCATCGCGTACTTGTCCGTGAGGAAGGGCTGCGACGCAACGTATCGTTCGAGTGCGTATCCCTCGGGCAGCTTCATCGCCTCGATCTTTTCGTTGAGGCCGAGTATGGCGTACACCGGACTCTCGACCGCGCCCGCAACATCGGCGGTCACGTAAACCACCGGCATCAGGTTCTTGTGATAGATGCTCTTTTCATTGCGCGAGACGCGCACCTGGACAAGCTCGCTGATCGGCACCATGTTGCCGCGTTCGCCGACGACCTTGATCTGCTGGATGTCGGATATGCTCGAACGGTCGGCCCGCGGCAGACGCAGATTGATATACGTGTCTTCCTTCTCGCTGGGCAGATGGAGAAGCCCGACATTCATCCCGCCGACCGCGACGCTCAGCGTCTGCGTGATCTGCTCGGCCGTGATGCCGTTGATCGCCGCCTTTTCTTTGTCGATGAGCAGGTCGTACTTTATCTGGTCGTCCTCAACGTACCAATCGACATCGACGACGCCGTCGGTCTGTTCGAATATTCCGCGAATGCCTCGGGCAATCTCGACCTGACGTTCGTAATTCGGACCGTAAATTTCGGCGACGAGCGTCTGAAGCACGGGCGGGCCGGGCGGCACCTCGGCCACCTTCACATTCGCGCCGTACTTGAACGCGATCTGCTGCAGCGACGGGCGGACACGCTTTGCGATGTCATGGCTCTGGGCCGAGCGGTCATCCTTTGAAACGAGATTGACCTGAATGTCCGCGACGTTGGACCCGCGGCGCAGGAAGTAGTGACGAACCAAACCGTTGAAGTTGTATGGAGAGGCCGTCCCGACATACATCTGATAGTCGACCACCTCGGGAACCGTTCCGACATATCCGGCGAGCTCGCGCGTGACGGCCGCGGTCTGCTCGAGTGTCGATCCTTCGGGCATATCGACGATCACCTGAAATTCGCTCTTGTTGTCGAACGGCAGCATCTTGACCTTGACGGCCTTTAGCGCGACAAGTGACATCGACGCCAGCAGCAGTAGGACCACACCGGCGAGGAACGAGTATCGCCATACAGGCTTTTCGATGATCGACGACATCACGCGGCGATAAAGCCGCGTCGTAAATCCTTCTCTGCCGTGATCATGTTTGGTATCGCGCTTCAGAAGCCTGAGGCTCGCCCACGGAGTGACGACAAAGGCGACCAGCATTGAGAAGATCATCGCCGCCGATGCACCGACCGGGATCGGCCGCATGTACGGTCCCATCAGGCCGCTGACGAAGGCCATCGGCAATATCGCGGCGATGACGGCGAACGTTGCAAGGATCGTCGGGTTGCCGACCTCATCGACTGCTTCGATGGCGATCTCGACGAGCGGTCGTCCCTGGTTCTCCGGCATCGCGTAGTGACGCGTCAGGTTCTCGACGACGACGATCGCGTCATCGACGAGGATGCCGATCGAGAATATCAACGCGAACAGCGTGATGCGGTTGAGCGTGTAGCCGTAAAAATAAAAGACGGCGAGTGTCAGGGCCAGTGTTACCGGTATCGCGATCGCGACAATTCCGGATTCACGAAGACCGAGCGCGAGCAGGATCAGTGCCGAGACCGAAGCGATCGCGATCAGCATGTGCAGCAGCAGCTCGTTCGATTTCTCGGCGGCGGTTTCGCCGTAGTTGCGCGTGGTCGTTACGCGTACATCATTCGGGATCAGATTCGCCCGGAGGGCATCGATCTTGGCAAGAACGTTATGCGAGATGTCGATCGCATTAGTGCCTTTACGCTTTGAAACGGCGATCGTGACCGCAGGCTCGATACCGGTTGCGGGTACGGCGTCACCGGACTCGTCATGCCCGCGTCCGGTCTGCCCGAACATTACGTAGTCAGAAGGTTCCTCTGGGCCGTCTGCGATTGTCGCGACATCGCGGAGATATACCGGCCGGTCGCCGAACACACCTACGACAACATTGCCGACATCTTCGGCGGACGTCAGAAAGCTGCCCGTTTCAACAATAGCCTCACGGTTCTGAGCGGATAGGCTGCCGGATACCGTCTGCCGGTTCGAGGCCTGCAGCAAAGGCACGATCATCGCCGGTGCGATGTTACGTGAAGACATCCTCGAGTCGTCAAGGAGAACCCGGATCTGCCGGCGCTGGCCGCCGATGATCTTCACCTCGGAGATGTCGTTGATCTCCTTGATCTGGTCGGTGACCTGAGCGGCGATCCGCCGGAGGGTGAAGTGATCGTATCTCGCACCCGAGAGCGTGAGTGCGATGATCGGAACGTCATCGATCGAGCGCGGCTTGATGAGCGGCGGGGAAGCACCGTGCGGGATGAGGTCCATGTTGGCGAAGAGCTTCTGGTTAAGACGGACGATCGCGTCCTCTTCGTTCTGTCCGACCTTGAACCGGACGATCGCCATCGAATTCCCGGGGGATGAAGTGGAGTAGATGTACTCGACACCGGGGATCTCCCAGAGGAGCTTTTCCATCGGCCGGGTGACGCGTTCTTCGACCTCTTTAGCCGTGGACCCGGGCATCTGCACCATCACGTCCACCATCGGCACGATGATCTGTGGTTCTTCTTCGCGAGGCAGCATAACGACGGCCCCGATGCCGAGCAGGATCGAGGCCGCGACGATGAGCGGCGTCAGCTTGGATTGAATGAATGCTCCGGCAAGCTTCCCGGCGATCCCGATGTCCTTCATGAACTCACCTGACCCTCGCGCCGTCCGTCAGTGAAGCCGTATCCGAGGCGACGATCTCGTCGCCCTCCGACAGTCCGGACAGGATCTCGACCATTCCTTCGGATTCGGTACCGGTCGTGACTATGCGAAACTGCGCCGTACCGTCCGGCGCGACGACAAATACTCCGATCAGTTGACCTCGCACAACGATCGCCGTCTGCGGGACCGTGATCGCATCTTTTTGCGCGATCGGAAAACGGGCAAGCCCGTACAGCCCAGTGCGCAGACGCGGATCTGCGGGCAGGTCTATCTTCACTGTGTAGCTGCGGCTCGCCGCGTCCGCTGAAGGCATGATCTCAGCGACCACACCGATGATCTGATCGGTGCCGATCGCATCGATACGTACATTGACCCGGCCTCCGACGCGGACCGACCTGCTTCGAGATTCCTCGACCGCCGCTTCAAGACGATACTGAGAGTTGTCTTCGATCGACAACAGCGGTACGCCCGGTGCGGCCGTCGAACCCGCCTCGGCAAACTTCTTTACAACCACGCCGGACACGGGCGACATGATCCGCGAGTAGCCCTCGTAAACTTGTGAACTTGCGATATCCGCCCGGGCCTGAGCGATGCGCGCCGACAGCTGTTTGCGTTTTGAGATGACGACTTGTACACCCGCCTTCGCACGCTCGAGTTCGGATGCGGCGACCTGTGCTTTTGAGCGGGCCTCGTCAAACTCCTGAGCGGTCGCCGAGCGTCGATCGTAAAGCTCCTTGTAGCGACCGAATGTTATATCTGCAAGCTGCTTGTTCGCTGCGGCGGTTTTGACGGCGGCATTGGCGGCTTCGACCGAACGGTCGATCTCGGCCATGCCCGCCTGGGCCTCTTCCAACCCGGCACGCGCTTTTGCGAGCTGCGTGCGGCTCTCGGCAGCGTCGATCTCAACAAGCAGCTGCCCGCGTGCGACCGTGTCACCCTCGGCTGCCGGGAACGATACGATGCGACCCATCATGTTGGCCGAGACCTCGGTCGTCGTCTTCGCTTTAACGGTACCCGTCGCCTCGTAAAAATCCTCGATCGACGATCTAGTCACCTTGGTGATCGCTACGTTTCTGATCTCGCCCGCAGCTTGCTTGTTCTCGGCTGTCTCGGAGGCTCCACCGCAGGCGCTCGCGAACATCGCGGCGGCCATCGTAACTATCACAACTTTTCTCGTGTTCATACCCTTCACCGATCAATCAAACCAGCTGACATCGTCCAGCCGTCCTGTTGCGAGCAGCAGCCGTGCAAAACTGACGTAATATTCGTATCGCGTGGTCAGGAGACCTTGTCTTGCGCGGACAAGCGCGGAGTTTGCACGCAGCACTTCGTTGAAAGTCGTCAGGCCGAACTTGTACCGGTCGTCGATTATCCGCAAGGCTTCTTCTGCCTGTGCGATGCTCTTTATCGAAACACGGATCTTCGCCTCGGAGGTTTTGAATGCCTGCAGAGAACCGATCACATCGAGCCTTATCTTGTTGGCGAGATCGTCGCGCTCGAGTCCGGCGAGAACCTCGCCCTCGACCGCCTGTTCGGTCCGTGCTTTTCGTCCGGGGTCGAACAGTGAGTAAGTCAGGTTGACCCCGAGTGTGTAGTCCGTGCTGCCGTTGGCGATATACGGCGATGAATAACCAAAATTTCCGAATGCGTCGACCCGGGGCAGGCGTTGATCACGGACCGACCTTAACTGCAGGCGGCTTTTCTCGACATCAAGCAATGCCCGCTGATAGTCCGGGCGGTTTTCGAACGCGATCTGTATAAGCTGGGCCTGGTCCTCTACGGGAAAAAAGCGTTCGCTGAGATCACCTGCCAGTTGGTGATCAAGGTCGGGCTTCTCGCCGATCGTCAGATTAAATGACGCCAGCGTAGTTATGAGTTGGCCATCGGCCTCCAGCTTCCGCTGGCCGGCGCCCGCGAGCTCGACCTCGGCTGCAAGCAGATCGGCCTCGGTAGTCATGCCGACGTCAACCATGTCACCCGTTTTCTTACGGTTCGCTCCGGCGGTTGTCACCGCGTCCTCGGTGACCTTCACCAGGCTGCGTTCAAGTATCACGCCGTAGTATGTTCTGATGACCTCAAACCGCAGCTGCTGGCGAGCGGCTTCGGCCATGAGGACGGATTGCCGCCTATCGATCTCGGCCAGCGAGACGCGTGAACTCGTCTGCCTCTGATCGAACAGCGGCACCTGTGCATTGACCTGCGTGCGGAAATTGACAAGGCCGTCGGGATTATTGAGTGAATTGATCTCAAAATTGGAGGGACCGAAACGACCCTGCTCGAGCAGCGAACCGAACACGAAGACCGGATTGTTGCTTCTGACCACGGATTGGCTGAAGTTAACGGACGGCTTCTTTCCGGAGGCCGCCTCGCGGATCTTTGCCTCCGCGATCTTCACCCGGGAATCTGCGCTCTTTGTTACCGGGTTGCCTTCGATGGCCTTATCGACCGCGGTCCTGAGATCGAGCCGTGGCAGAAGACTATTCTGCGATCTCGCCGTTGAAGCAAACCAGAGCAACGCTGCGGCGACCGAGAGGCTCACCAACCCGGCGCTGATCCTCGCCGTATTTGCGCGTCTTGTCATATCGATCCAGCGATCGCGTCTTAAACTACCGGCCCGGCGCACTGACCCGCCGAGGACCCGTCCTTAAACCCGGCCATCCGGAGAAACGACATCATCGGACACCAGTTCGTAAACGCAGACTGAATAAGGTTGAGCGCGACAAACCCGGTGAATAAGAAGAAATAAGGACTCACGTAAACGCCGAGAACCACGCTTATGAGTACAAAGCTCCCGGCAATTAAACGAAGCATGCTATCGACTGTCATTAGGATGAACCTCCTGGCCTTGACCTTATATTACTATATCGGGATATAGTATGACTAACATATTCCAGGTTTCCGAGGATGTCAATAGGAGAATGAGGTACCGATAAATAAAGGGGAAGGCGAATTAGACTCCTTCAAACAATAGTTGCCAAAAGCACCGGCGGCGTAGTAGTATATGCCTGCTGGGTAATACATAGTAGAGTTAAATGCCAGGGTGGGTATGACAAAGAAAAGAGATTTAAATGATGCAGCTCTCGAGATGATAGCGAGCCGTTTTAGACTGATGTCCGAGCCGATGAGACTGAAGATCCTGCACACGCTCGGCGAACGCGAGATGAACGTCACCGAGTTAGTCGCCGCGACCGGTGCCAATCAGGCGAACATCTCAAAACATCTCGGGATACTCTACGAAGCCGGTGTTGTCTCGCGTCGCAAAGAAGGTCTCGCTGTGCACTATAAGGTGACGGACGAGACTATATTCGAGCTTTGCGATGTTGTATGCTCACGCCTTAAATCACACTTCGACCTCCGCCGCTTGGCACTCCCTGACGTTTAGATCGTAGCCGAAATTGATCGTCAATCGGATCGAACATGAGGCCTGAGAGGCAGACAGCTTTACAGGCACGGGTGCAAGTTGACCCCATTCGCAGCTCCGGAAGCGCCGCTTACGCGCCGACTTCTTTTTCGTGGTGTTTAGTGTGGCTGGTGTAGTTCGTGGTTCGAGATCGTAAGCAAATTAAACCACGAAGCAAACGAAGATCCGTTTATAGGTCAGCCTTTTCGTGTCTTTTTCGTGTGATTAGTGTATTTCGTGGTTAAGGTTTTCTTTAACCACTAATCACACGAAGCACACGAAAAAACACTAAGTCTGAGAGCATTTCAAACATACAACCAGATGAAGTTACACGGTTGCCATTCGTGCTCGGTTTTGTTCGTGTGATTTTGTGTGAGTTCGTGGTTCCAGTTTTGCTGGGAGTCTGGAACCACGACTCGCACGAAATCACACTAATTAGTCCGGGTACTAACCACACTAAATACCACTAAGCGTCCAACCCCTGCGACCCGGAGACCCTTAGTTGGAGCCCATCGTGGCAAGCCCCTTCCGGACCTGAGAATGTGGCTGTGATCTGAAGCGACTCGGAGCAATCTACGGCCGGTCTACCACCTCCTATGGCGACTTCGCTATAAATGCCAGGTTCCCTTAGGGTGTATGCTTGTTTCATGCAGACATCCGCTTATTCTGATCTCGAGGACGATATTATCGACGTTTCACCTCGGACACCGCGACGCGGGCGGCTCAAGTGGATCGTCCTGGCGGCGTTCCTGATGTTGGTCATACTGTGGCAGGCGATGTACTTGTATGTCGATGCCTTGTGGTACGGATCGCTCGGATTCGATTCGCGATTCTGGTATGTACTACAGCTCGGCTGGGGTCTGTGGGCGATCTTCACATTACTAACGTTTGCGATCCTAAAGGGCGGTTTCTACGCGCTGGAAAGGTGGTTCGGTACAGATAAGATCATTCCGAAGCGGATACTGATAAACAACCAACCCGCCGAGCTGAATGTGTCCGGCTATCTGCGGGCAACGGGTTGGATCGTTTCTATCCTCTTCGCCTTCATGTTCGGGCTTTCGCTCAGCAACGACTGGAATACGTGGGTCCTATACTTCCACCAGCCGCCTACAACCATCGCTGATCCTATCTTCGGACGGCCGGTCGGCTTCTACCTTTTTACACTGCCGATATATCAGCTTGTTATGGGTTGGCTAATGACGTTGTCCGTAATCCTCGTCCTCGCTTCGATAATCCACGCAGTCTTATCGACCGTGCCCGAACAGATCGGTGCAGGCGAGGCGGCCGCGCCATTCAGAGGATTCGGCGCACGATCTTATACCGCTGTTTCGTTAAGTCTTGGCGTGTTACTGCTGATCATCGCGGTGAAAACGGTGCTCTCGCGTTACGGATATCTGTGGATAGATCATGCGTCGTTTAGCGGAGTCACATATACAGAAGCGAATTATCTTTTGCCGGGTTTGACCGTTGTTGCGGTGTCGCTGGTTCTCGCCGCGGCGTTGCTCATATTCAACGCGTTCATCAAAAGAGGTCTTCGGCTCATTCTTTTGGCGGTCGCAGTTCCGATAATCGTTTATGTTGTCGCCGCGATGATCATCCCCGGTTATGTTCAGAGCTTCATTGTGAAGCCGAACGAGCTCGGCCGCGAGACCCCTTACATAGAACACAACATTTCCTGGACGCGGACCGGGTTTCAGATCGACAACATCGAATCTCGCGAGTACCCGGCGGACATCACGCCTGAGGCTCTCAACCTCGCCTCTAACCAAAACACGCTTTCGAACATAAGGCTCTGGGATTGGCAGGCACTGCAGGACACCCTGCGTCAGATCCAGGAGATCCGCACGTACTACGACTTCCCCGATGTCGACGCGGACCGCTACCGCATCGGCGGTGAATTGCGTCAGGTGATGATCGCGGCCCGCGAGCTCGACGTAAACAAGCTTCCCGAGCAGTCTCGAAACTGGATAAACGAAAGGCTGGTCTATACCCACGGCTACGGCGTGACCATAAACCCGGTCAATGAATTCTCAAGCGAAGGCAGACCTCGTTTCCTGGTTTCGAATATGCCGGTCGAAAGTACCGGTGACATTCGTGTAACTCGGCCCGAGATCTATTTTGGCGAGCGTACCGATACCTTTGTTTACGTTAATACTAAACAACCGGAGTTCGATTACCCGCAGGGCGAAAACAACAATTACACGACGTACCAGGGCGACGGCGGCTTTGCGGTCGGGAGCGGCCTTCGCCGGTTAAGCATAGCGTGGGTCACGGGCGACATAAGTAAGCTCCCGTTTTCGGACGACGTCTTCGATGAGAGTCGCGTACTCTTGCACCGGAATATCAACGCCCGCATCAACCGTATCGCGCCGTTTTTCACGTACGACGACGACCCCTACATGATGGTTGATGACGCCGGGCGCCTGATATGGATCGTCGATGGTTACGTAACGTCCGACACGTTTCCTTATTCAAGGCATTACGATCACCTCGGGCGACAGGTCAATTACATTCGAAACAGCGTTAAGGTGACGATCGATGCGTATACAGGAGCGGTCACATTTTATGTGTTCGACGATGACGATCCGATCGTCGCGGCGTACCGTAGTGCATTTCCCGAGTTATTCAAACCGGGCGCGGAAATGCCTGCGGACGTTCGCGCACACATTCGCTATCCTGAACTCATGATGAAGACGCAGAGTGACGTCTTCGGTTTGTATCACACCCAAAGTGCCAAGATGTTTTTCGGACGTGAGGATGTATGGAGCATCGCGCAGGAAGCATCTGCAAGCGGTTCGAGTGCGGCGCCTCAGCCACTCGAGCCGTACCAAGTACTGATGCCGCTCCCGGGAGAAGGTCCTGAGCCCGAGTTTGCACGCGTCGTTCCGTTTACACCCGGTAATCGCAACAACATGATCGCGTGGATGGCCGGCCGCTCGGATGGCGATGCTTACGGCAAACTGCTGGTTTACGCATTTCCCGCGTCGCGCGTGATAGACGGGCCGCTGCAGATCGAGGCGCGCATTGATCAGGACGCACAGATCGCCGGCCAGATCACTCTCTGGAACCAGCAAGGCTCGAAGGTCAAACGCGGTAATCTCATCATCATGCCCATCGGCACCGGGCTGTTATTTGTCGAGCCTATCTACCTGCAGGCAGTGCGGAGCCCGATGCCGGAGCTTAGGTTGGTAGTCCTGGCAACACAAGAACGGCTGACATTCGCCGAGAGCTTTGAGACCGCCCTAAAGCAGTTGTTGGGTCAGCCCGCAACTACTCCTGCGAGAGAAACCGGGGCCACGAAACCGGGCGAAGCGACAACCGCCCCGCCTAAACCGGGTGAAACGGCACCAGCATCGCCATCCGTTGACGCACTTATCAGACAGGCGTCGCAAGCTTTCGCCGATTATCAGCGACTAACCGCCGAAGGCCGCCTCAGCGAAGCGGGGCAAAAGCTCGATGAGCTAAAACGGATATTGGACGAATTGCAAAGGCAGCCTAGGTAACCAACTTCGAACCGCGAAACGGTGGTGTACTAATCTTTCGGAATTCAGGTTTTGCTTGGCGAGCTTTGCGTGAGAGAAAAGAAGAGTTTCACGCAAAGCTCGCTAAGGACGCAAAGAAAGAAAGCCAGTCTTCTCGAATTCGGGTCTTGCTTGGCGGGCTTGGCGAGCTTGCGTGAGAAAAAAAGAGAATTTCACGCAAAGCTCGCTAAGGACGCAGAGTAGTAGCGCGACCCAAAAGGCAACATCACTCAGGACACTCCTAGAAAGGCAATTTATTGACTGCGCGGAAACGCCAGCCTATGATTGTTTATACTTAGCCGAAGATTTTCCCCAAACGTTTCCTTAATGTTCATACCGGATCTCGTCCGAGACGGACGAAAGGAGGGACGCAATGTCCGATAAGCCTCCTGATGAAATTATCTATGAAGAATTAACGCTCGACGAAAGCGCTTTGCTTGAAGAGGTGCTGTCAGAGCTTGGCGAATCGCGGCGGCGATTTATCGGCCAGAGCTCGATGGCGGTGCTGAGCGCGCTGGTGCTCGAGTTTGTCGCGAAGCGAAACGCACTTGCCGGCACGTTAGAACCCCCCGCCTACCTGCCGGGCGTCGCGGATGAGAACGCGGTCAAGGTCGCATTTCGCGTGAATGGACTTGAAAAAGCGGTCTCGGTCGATTCGCGAGTAACGCTGCTCGACGCGCTTCGCGAAACGCTCGGGATAACGGGCCCGAAGAAAGGCTGCGACCACGGCCAGTGCGGAGCGTGCACGGTGATGGTCGACGGCCGCCGCGTGTTGTCTTGCCTGACACTGACCGCACAGTGCGAAGGCAGGGATGTAACGACGATAGAGGGCATTGCAAAAGGCGACAAACTCCACCCGATGCAGGCCGCGTTTATCAAGCACGACGGCTTCCAATGCGGCTTTTGTACGCCGGGCCAGATCTGCTCGGCCGTCGCATTGCTGCAGGAGGCGAAAAACGGTGAGGCAAGCTATGTCACACCGGACGTCGCTCGGAAAACGGCGAGCGTCCAGCTTTCGGATGAAGAGATAAGGGAACGAATGAGCGGAAACCTCTGCCGGTGCGGAGCCTATCCGAATATCGTCGCCGCCATCCGCGAAGTTCATACCGGACGCCCTACCGATCCGGTGCCGGGTGAGATCGCCGGCTCGAAAGGAGGTGCCGTATGAAGCCGTTCAAATACACTCGGGTGACAGACGCGACTGCCGCTGTACGAAATGTTTCGGCAAACAAAGATGCTCGCTTTCTCGCGGGCGGGACAAATCTTTTAGACCTGATGAAGGAAGGCGTCGATGACCCGACCGAGCTCATAGATATCGCGCGTTTACCGTTAGCCCAGGTGCGAAGTGCGAACGGCGGCGTCCAGATCGGTGCGTTGGCGAAGAATACGGACACGGCAAACCACCCGTTGATCCGACAAAATTATCCGATGCTGACGCAGGCGATACTTGCGGGTGCTTCACCGCAGATCCGAAACATGGCGACGAATGGCGGCAACCTGATGCAGCGGACGCGTTGCACTTATTTCTACGACGTCTCGACGCCTTGCAATAAGCGCGAGCCCGGCTCCGGGTGCGGTGCGATGGAAGGCATCAACCGGAATCATGCCGTGTTCGGCTGGAGCCAAAAATGCGTCGCCGTTCATCCTTCCGACATGTGCGTCGCCCTGCTCGCACTCGACGCCGTAGTGAAGGTACAAGATCCATCGGGCAAACAGCGCTCGATACCCTTTTCGGAGTTTCACCGGCTGCCCGGAGACGCGCCTGAGAACGACAACAATCTCAAGCACGGCGAATTGATCACGGCGATCGAGCTGCCAAAGTCGAATGTCGCCGCCCATTCGTATTACCTGAAGATCCGCGACAGGTCGAGCTATGCATTCGCACTGGTTTCCGTCGCGGCCGGACTGGAGATGAACGGCAGCACGATACGCAGCTGCCGGATCGCGATGGGCGGTGTTGCTCACAAGCCGTGGCGCGCCGCAGCGGCAGAGAAGTACCTTACCGGAAAGACGGCGACCGATGAGAATTTCCGTGCGGCAGCAGAGGCGGAAATGAATGCGGCAAAGCCGCTCGAACATAACAAATTCAAGGTCGAGCTCGGGAAGCGAGCGATCGTCCATGCCCTGCGGCGAGCAGCGAACCCGAAGACGGTATGAAGACCGCAAGAGAGGTCAATATGGCAAGTCCAAAAACGAAGGTGATCGGCGAGGCGATCAACCGTATCGACGGCGTTCTGAAAGTGACCGGTGCGGCAAACTATCCGACAGACTGGCCGGTGAAGAATGTCGCTCACGCGTATCTATTGAAGAGCACGATCGCCGCCGGGACGATCACCGGGATCGATAAGGCAGCAGCGGAGAAAGTCCCTGGAGTTCTGGCGGTGATAACGCACGAAAACGCTCCGAAAGTTAGTGTCACGGGTAACCTGCGCGGGTCGATACTTCAGGAACCGAAGGTAGAGTTTCACGGGCAGCATATCGGCGTCGTGATCGCTGAGACCTACGAACAGGCGCGTAGCGCCGCGGGGTTGATCAAGATCACCTACCAACGCAGCGAGCCAAAGGTCGATTTCAACAAAGAGACGACCGCGGGTGTCGTGCCCAGAAACCGGCCCGATGCATTGCGAGGCGATTTTGAGGCGGCCTATAAAAGCGCGGACAAGAAGATCGACGTCACGTACGAAACCCCGATCGAGCACCATCAGCCGATGGAGCCGCACTCGACTGTCGCCGCATGGGAAGGAACTAACTTGACGGTTTATAACGCGTCGCAGATCGTAGGCGCGGTACAGGGATCGCTCGCCGGAGCATTCGGTCTCAAACCCGAACAAGTCCGAGTCATCACACCACACATCGGCGGCGGCTTCGGCTCGAAAGGCGGAGCGTGGGGCAACGTCATTATCGCGGCGATGGCCGCGCGTGTCGTGAACCGTCCCGTCAAGCTGGCGTTGACGCGCCAGAACATGTTCAACTCGGTCGGCCTTCGGCAGCGGAACCGTCAGCGTCTCCGTGTCGCCGCAACGAAAGACGGCAAGCTTACCGCGCTCGGGCATGACACGATAACTCACACAGCGACGACCGGCGAATTTGTCGAGCCGTGCGGTTTTCTGTCGAGCTTTATGTACGATACGCCCAACTCGCGCATAACCTATCGCGTGACGCCGATGAATATCATCGTGCCGACGTATACTCGAGCCCCCGGAGAATCGACGGGCAGTTTCGCGCTGGAGTCGGCGATAGACGAGCTAGCGTATGAGCTGAAAATCGACCCGGTAGAATTTCGGATCCGGAACATGCCAACAGTCGATCAGTCGAACGGACGTCCCTTCTCGTCGCGGGCTACGGTTGACGCACTGAAACGAGGGGCGGAAATGTTCGGGTGGAAAAAGCGAAAGCTCGAACCGAGGCAGATACGTGACGGTGATTATTTGATCGGTTACGGTGTCGCGATCGGGGCATACCCGGCACGGCAGCGGGCGACGTCGGCAGTCGTCAAACTCACGCGTGCCGGCATTGACGTCAAGGCAAGCGTCGAGCTCGCGGCAAGCGACCTTGGTACCGGAACTCATACGATCATCGCGCAGACGGCGGCGGAGACGCTCGATATACCGTTAACAAAAGTCGGCGTCAAGATCGGTGATTCGTCCCTGCCTCCCGCGGCTGGGTCGGTGGGATCTGTCGGCGCCGCTAGCTTTAGTAATGCCGTGAGCGAAGTTTGCATCCAGGCCCGAAACGAGCTGCAGGCAAAGACGAACCGCGAATGGGTGGAAGCCCCAACGATCGCCCAGCTGATGGAGGCAGCAAGTCTTACCGAATTCGAGACCCGCGTTGACGCGAAGCCGTCGGCCGAGGCGGAGAAGTATTCGTGTCATACATTCAATGCGAATTTCTCGGAGGTCTGGGTGCACGAGCCAACGGGAATGATCAAAGTGCCGCGTCATGTCGCGGTTACCGGTGCCGGAAAGATACTCAATTCAAAGACCGCTCGTTCGCAGATCATCGGTGGATGCGTCTGGGGCTTCGGTATGGCGTTGGCGGAAGAATCGGTGGTCGACCCGCGTTGGGGCAACTTCGTGACGCGCTCGTTTGCCGAATACCACATACCCGTAAATCTCGACGTGGGTACGATCGATGTTGCCTTTATTCCCGAGGAAGATCTCATCGTCAACAAACTGGGTGTAAAAGGCGTCGGCGAAGTCGGCATAGTCGGTGTCGCCGCTGCGATAGCGAACGGGATCTTTAATGCGACGGGCAAACGCGTCCGGGATATTCCGGTCACTCCCGATAAACTTTTGTAGATCGAATGCTTGAGCTCCGCGAGATTTTGAAAGTTACCGCTGATGGCGCCGATGACGACGGCGTCCTGGCTACGCTGGTCGATGTAAAGGGTTCCGGCTATCGCCTTGCAGGTGCGCGAATGCTGATCGGCGCAGATTGTACGAGCATCGGTACGGTTTCGGGCGGCTGCCTTGAAGCAGACATCCTGGAGCGTGCGAATCAAGTGCGGCGAACGGGCGAGCCTACGCTTGTTACATACGATACGACGAAGAACGACAACTCCGTTTTTGGTCTCGGCATGGGATGCCGCGGAGTCGTTCGTGTGCTGCTCGAGCCGGCCCGTGCGAGCGAAACCCTGAGTTTTATCCGCGGATGTTTCGATAAACGCAAGCGCGGGGCGGTTTCTACACTTATTTCAAAAACCGAAAGCGTCGATGTTCCTGTTTTCGCAAGGTACTTTTCCCGCGGTGCCGCGCTAGTCTCAGGGCAAAACGGAGCGGAGCTAAACGGACTTTTGTCGGCCGTAACACGGGACGCGATGACCGCAATGAG
>DASUSJ010000122.1:0-7272 GCA_036375155.1 Pyrinomonadaceae bacterium | reverse complement strand
CAGACACCCGAGTCTTGATCTCCGAAAGCAGCTCTGGTCTGGAATAACCGTCCGGGGAAACATCAGCTTTCTGTCCGGTCTTTTCTTTCAGCCCGGAAACCCGGATCATAAAAAACTCGTCCAGGTTGGACGAAAATATTGCCAGAAACTTCAGGCGCTCTAATACGGGAAGCCTCTTGTCCATTGCCTCCTCAAGTACGCGTCGAAAAAACTCGATCAGACTGAGATCTCGGTTGATCAGGGTTGCCGTCGTGGGTGCGCTTTGTATAGCCGTCTGGTCAAAAGACTCTAGCGACTGTGGGACTGAATACATTTGCCTAAAAGCTGTTGTCATAATTCTCCAATCGGGAGAGATCGGAATTTTGCAGGATTTCTCCGGCTCTTCGAAAGTGCAACTGGTGTTCCACTATCTCCACAGGTTCATTTCGTTTCGGTAATCACTAGGCACACAAGGCAGCTTGTATGAAATTAATTCACTGAAGGGTCCTCACCGCGTCCGATTATCCCATTACTATTCGGCGATGAAATTCTCGTACCCGCGTACCTCGTCTGCGGTTGTTGGACGGAAACGAACACCATATAGTTTTCCTTAAGTTTTGATCGAGCTATGTCAGTAGAAACTGTGACCGGCCGGCTGTCGGCGCCATTCGATCCTTCCCGAGACCACTTCATCGGGGACGCCGACGCGCAGATCGTCCTGGTGGAGTATGGCAGCTACGCCTGTAAACACTGTCACGCTGCGCACGAAGTGATTGCGGATCTCCGCGACCGTTTCGGTGATCGGATGCTTTACGCATTCCGACAGCTTCCGATACGAGGAAGCGAGACGGCTCGCCCGGCCGCGGAACTGGCCGAGTTCGCCGGTCTGGTAGGCGATGATTTCTGGCTCGTCCATGATGAACTGATGAGGCGGGGTCCCGACTTTGCCGAAGGCGAACTCGGTGAGGTCGCGGCGAAATACGAACTTGAGATCGATCAGCCCGACGCTGAAGATACCCGCTCCCGAGCATCCGCCCGCGTCGATGAAGATCGTGCGAGTGCGCGTGCCAGTGCGGCGAGGGCTACCCCGACATTTTTCATCAACGGAAGGAAATACGAAGGCGCGTGGGATGAGAACGCACTCGCCGAGGCGATGCTCGGGTCGCTCGGTCATCGCTTTCATAGCGCTGCGCTGGACTTCGTCCGATGGGGGCCATCCACTGGATTGCTGCTACTCGTGATGTCGATCATTGCCATCATCGCGGTGAACTCCCCGATGGGACCCGCTTTCGAGCATTTCTGGCATTCGATCACCGGATTACAACTCGGCGATCTAGCATTCCAGCTCCCTCTGCTCGATTGGATAAATCATGGTCTTCTCGCGATCTTCTTTCTGGTCGTTGGACTCGAGATAAAACGAGAGTTTACGGTTGGCCATCTGGCGACGCGCAAGTCGGCGATGTTGCCGGTTGCCGCATCCATAGGTGGGATGGTCGCCCCTGCCCTGATATACGTTGCATTTCTGGGCGGCACGCATTTGCAACACGGCTGGGGCGTCCCGATCGCTACAGATACGGCATTCGCAATCGCCCTCATCGTGCTTCTAGGTGACCGGGTTCCGGTCGAGCTGCGGGTGTTTCTCACTGCCGCGGTTATAGTCGACGACCTGATCGCAATCGCGGTTGTCGCAGTCTTTTATTCGAGCGAGATCAGCTTCCTGTTCATCGGCTTATCCATCGCGGTCATGATCGCTCTCGTCATGCTTAACAGGTGGAATGTATACCGGCCGCTGCCTTATGCGGTCGGCGGCGCCATTCTGTGGTTATTTCTCCACGAAGCAGGTCTCCACGCGACGCTCGCGGGCGTGTTGCTCGCCCTCGTGACCCCGACGCGTCCTCCGGGAAATCTGCCCGCACTGCTTGCACAGGCGGAGAATATCCTCACCGAGGAAATGCGAAGGTCCGGCGAATCAGTTCTTCGGCACGGGCCGTCGGAGCCGGCATTACGTGAACTCGATGCGATACACGATCGTATCGAATCGCCGGCAGACAAGCTGTTACGGAACCTTGAACCGTGGTCGAGCTACTTTGTCCTCCCGGTCTTCGCACTCGCGAACGCCGGCGTCGCATTAACGACCGAAGTGTTCTCGGGTCACGGGATGCTGATGTCGGCCGTAATACTAGGACTGTTGATCGGCAAGCCGGTCGGAATTCTGGTCTTTGCGTATGCAGCGGTCAGATTTGGCTTTGCCGATAAGCCGGCCGAGTATAACTGGCGGCAAGTGCTGGGCGTGGGGGCTCTCGCCGGGATCGGCTTTACGATGTCGCTGTTTATCGCTGGGCAGGCATTTCCCGACGCGAACGACTTCTCGGCGGCGAAGATCGCCGTATTCATCGCGTCGATTCTCGCAGGTGCGACGGGCACCGCGATACTATGGCCTCGAAAAACTGAAGCCGGCGAACCAGCCGTGGAAGTATCGGGCTGCTCGCCGGCCTAGAAATGGCGAAATGTGTTTTAGCGACCCATCGGGCTAGTCACCCGAACTGGCGGCCGACGAAATCGTGTCGCGAAGTCGCTTCGCTGAGGTGGTCGCGGGTTCGAGCTCCAGTTCTTCCACGTTACCGTAAACCTTCTTACCAAACACCGCGTTCCACGGCGGGATAACTATCGTGACATTGCCGTATGCTTTCGCCTGGCAGGCGAGCCGGATTATCGGGTTAGCTTCTTCCGACTGGTTGTAACCGAAAATCTTGACTGCACGCCCCTCACGACGGGCAACTTCGGAGAGCTTTTCCTCGCCTGCCAATATCCCAACCCAACAAGTTCCGCAGGATGCCGAGGTGCACTCGACCGGAACAGGTCCTTCCCAGCAACGTGGATCCTTTTCCTGCCATTTTTGAGAGCGGTCGTTCGCGGATGCTGACGCGATCTCCTGATCATTTAGGATCTCGAAGCGTCCGCGACCGGACGACTCATCGTATATGACTGAAAACTTCTTGTTAACAGTTTTCAAGAACCCGAACAGACCTTGCGAATCGTCCGTGGTCCGTGCGGCGACGATCGCCTCCGGCGACTTGGCCAATAGCCCCTTGGGCTTCTCGACTTCACCACGAGCGGCTTTGAAATTCTCAAGTCCCACCTGCGTAAGCGTCATTAAGCCAATAGCCGTGATTCCCAGTAATAGTGGCTCACGAACACCCACGTTCTCTGCGGCCGCGGCTGCGACCCGCTTGATCTCGTCGGCAAGGGCCGGTGCCGCGTCTATAACAAACTGGTTTGATTCGTCCTCGATCGATGACTTTACTGCCCTCCAGTAACGGTGGCCGTAAAGGAACACATGGGAAGAGTCGATGTGATTCTTCAAGCCAAAATCACCCTGCATCGCGAGCGTTCGCTCGGCCTCCTTTGGATCGCTGGCCGACGAGAGGTAGCGGTGCACCGAAAGGGGATAAAACCTAAACCAGATCTGGACAGCATTTCGGTCGACCTCATGGATTGCGGGTAGGAGGGATGAAAGCGTGTCCTGCCAATCGGTTTCAGTGAATCTGTTTAGATAGTCTTCGAGAGGATTCTTTCTGAGGGTACTCATAAATGTTTCGAGGTGTGTTCGAAATTCAAGATACTACAAGAAAGATGAATCAACCTACAACGCTCGCTTGACTCAAATGGCCTAACTTACTAGTATCTAGAGTTTCGGACTTGAACGGTCTGGCTCGCCTAGCGGTTGCGAGTAGCAACGGGGGCGTAGATTTTTGAAAGCTGATACAGGAATTGTAGCGTAATCGGTGCGAACCAACGCGCCGGGCAGAATCGATTCACTTCTATTATGCGCCACGCTACAGCAAAGTCTCTGCTTTCGGGTTAACACAACGATTGCTTAATTAAGTCAGCTTACGCTGCTTGATCTAACTGCCGGAAACGTTTCGGCAAGAGTCAGGTTAGACGTTAGTTTTGCCTTTTAAAACGTAGAACAGGATTCCAGCCTGTTCGCAATCGACAGACTGGAACGTGTGTCGTACAGAAATTCTGCCGACTATCAATCAATTAGTTCGCAAAGGGCGTCAGCGGGTAAAGTACAAGACCGCCAGCCCCGCACTGCAGTCAAATCCGCAGAAACGCGGCGTCTGCACGCGTGTCTATACTTCGACTCCCAAGAAGCCGAACTCGGCTCTGCGCAAAGTCGCCCGTGTTCGTCTGACGAACCAGATCGAGGTCACGACGTATATTCCGGGTATCGGGCACAACCTGCAAGAGCACTCGATCGTGCTTATCCGCGGCGGCCGTGTGAAGGATCTTCCAGGCGTTCGGTATCACGTTATCCGTGGAACGCTCGACGCGTCGGGTGTGGCGAACCGAAATCAGGCCCGTTCGAAGTACGGTGCGAAGCGGCCGAAAGGGAACAAGTAATCTGCGATTTGCGATTGCTGATTTGCGATGGGGCAACGAGATCGAAAATCGAAATCGAAATCGAAAATAGAAAAGTATGGCTAGACGAAGAGTAGCTCAACGAAGAGAAATACTTCCGGATCCAATTTACAACAGCACGCTGGTGACGAAGTTTATCAACGGCATGATGTGGGAAGGGAAGAAGAGTGTCGCTGAAGAGATCTTTTATGGGGCGATGGAAAAGATAGCCGAGAAGACCGGCGAAGAACCGCTGAAGGTTTTTAAGAAGGCGGTCGAAACGGTCGCGCCGACGCTTGAGGTCAAATCGCGTCGTATTGGTGGCGCTACCTATCAGGTACCGCTCGAAGTAACAAAAGATCGACGTAATACGCTTGCTATCCGCTGGATCGTCTCGAATGCTCGTGGTCGGAGCGAAAAGACCATGCGTGACCGGCTGGTCGGTGAGTTATTGGATTCGACATCGGGCCGTGGCGGAGCGGTCAAGAAGAAAGACGACGTCCACCGCATGGCGGAGGCGAACAAAGCGTTCGCACATTATAGGTTTTAAGAGCGATCAGTGATCGGCAGTCAGCATATAGAGCTGAAAGCTGATTGCTGACGGCTGCTAGCTAACGAAATGGCTAACATAAGTTTAGACAAATTCAGAAACATCGGCATCATGGCCCACATTGACGCGGGTAAGACCACGACGACGGAGCGCGTGCTCTTTTACACCGGTGTTTCCCACAAGATCGGCGAGGTCCATGAAGGTACCGCGACGATGGACTGGATGGAGCAGGAACAGGAACGCGGTATCACCATCACGTCGGCCGCGACAACGTGCTTCTGGAAGCGCAACGGAGTCGAACATCGAATCAACATCATCGATACGCCCGGTCACGTTGATTTCACGATGGAAGTCGAACGTTCGCTTCGCGTCCTCGATGGGGCGGTTGCCGTTTTTGACGGCGTTGCGGGTGTCGAACCGCAATCTGAAACGGTCTGGCGTCAGGCGGACAAATATGGCGTGCCGCGTATCTGCTTTATCAATAAACTCGACCGGGCGGGCGCTTCGTTTGAACGTTCATTCGATTCGATCCTTAAAAGGCTTGGTGCCAACGCCGTTGCATTGCAGATCCCGATAGGTCTTGAAGATCAGCTTAAAGGCGTCGTTGACCTGATCACGATGAAGGGCCTGATTTGGAAGGACGAGACAAAGGGAGCGCAATACGAAACGACAGACATTCCGTCCGATCTAGTCGATCAGGCCAAGGAGTGGCGGGAAAAGCTGGTCGAGGCGGTTTCGGGTATTGATGATGACCTGATGGCCAAATACCTCGAAGGCGAAGAGATCTCCGAAGACGAGATACGCAAGGCCCTTCGAAAGGGAACCGTTGAACTGAAGATCGTCCCGGTCGTAACCGGGTCCGCATTTAAGAATAAAGGTGTCCAGACGCTGCTCGACGCCGTTGTCGATTACTTGCCCAGTCCGCTCGATGTTCCCGCTATCGAAGGCACAAATCCCAAGACAGACGAAGTTGACTCAAGGGCGGCCGATCCGAAAGCGCCATTCTCGGGCCTCGTCTTTAAACTGATGGCCGACAAGCATCTGGGGCAGCTCGCATTTGTCCGTATCTATTCAGGAACGGTTTCATCAGGTTCTTACGTTTACAACACGATCAAGAATTCGAAAGAGCGCGTTGGTCGCCTGATGTTGATGCACGCCAACAAGCGTGAGGACGTCGAGACGGCAACTGCCGGTGAGATAGTGGCGATCGGCGGCATGAAGAATGTCACGACCGGAGACACGATCTCCGACGAGACGAAACAGATCATCCTAGAGTCAATGGAATTCCCGGATCCGGTGGTCCGCGTCGCGGTGGAACCGAAAACGCGTGCCGACCAGGACAAGATGGGCATCGCTCTCAACCGTCTGGCTTCGGAAGATCCATCGTTTCAGGTTTCCACCGACCATGAGACGGGTCAGACGATCATCGCCGGAATGGGCGAGCTTCACCTTGAGATCATCGTCGATCGTATGAAGCGAGAATTCGGGGTCGAAGCGAACGTTGGTAAACCGCAGGTCGCCTATCGTGAAACGATCACGGTGCCGGCTTCGGGTAAAGAGATCTTCAAGAAGCAGACCGGTGGTCGCGGACAGTTCGCACACGTCGAGCTCGAGATCGAGCCGGCCCCCGGCGAAGGTTTCGTCTTCGAGGACAAGATCACCGGCGGTGCCATTCCGCGTCAGTTCATCAAGCCGACGATGGAAGGAATGCAGGACGCAATGCGTCGCGGCTTCCTCGCTGGCTACGAGCTGGTCGACATCAAGGCGAGCCTTGTTTTTGGTTCGTATCACGAAGTCGACTCAGATGAGCGTTCTTTCCACATTGCGGGCAGCATCGCGTTTCAGGACGCTGTCAAGAAGGCGAAGCCGATCCTTCTCGAGCCGATAATGCGTGTGGAAGTTGTGACGCCGGAGGAGTACATGGGTTCGGTCAATGGCGATTTGAACCGCCGGCGCGGACAGATCGAAAAAATGGAGCCGCGGCCGGGTAACGTTTCTGTCGTTACGGCCTTCGTCCCGCTTTCAGAGATGTTCGGCTATACGACCGATCTTCGATCGGCCACACAGGGTCGCGCGACTTCGTCAATGCACTTCGAACGATACTCGGAAGCACCGAGAAATGTGGCTGAGGAGATCATCGCGAAGGTAAAGGGAGCGAGTAATTAGGTATTTGCGATTTTCGACTTGCGATTTCGCTTGTAAACGGTCGCTGGTCGGGAAATCTGAAATCAACAAATTTTAGGAGACAAGATGAGCAAGGAAAAATTTGACCGTTCGAAGCCGCACGTGAACATCGGTACGATCGGGCACGTGGACCACGGGAAGACGACCTTGACGGC
>DASUSJ010000121.1:0-31106 GCA_036375155.1 Pyrinomonadaceae bacterium | reverse complement strand
AGAAGCTTCCCGATCCGCGAGTCGACGATCGTGTAGCCGATCGTGATGTCCTTTCCCCCCTTCCTGTACTTCGCGGGCGTCATTCCCAGACGCTCGCCGGCTTTCTCGTAAAGCGAACGGCTCGATCCGAATCCGCTGTCGTATAGCGATGTCGTAACATCGGTCTCGCGAACGTTCCTCTTAAAACTCTCGATACGCATCATGTCGGTAACCTCTTTTGGTGACAGGCCGAGTACGGCCTTGAATGTTTTTTGCAGATGACCCGAGCTGACCTGCAGACGTGCAGCCAGATCGTCGATCGTCGGGACCTCGTCCGCGTCGTCCTTCATTATCGAGAACGCACGAGTAATGAGCGTCGCCGCCGGGCCGGGTGAATACTCACTCTTCGGCTTGCAGCGGAGACATGCCCGGAACCCGGCGCTTTCGGCCTCGGAGGGCGTCGTGAAAAACCTCACGTTCTGACGACGGGGGCTCCTCGACGAGCACGACGGCCGGCAGAAGATACCGGTGGTCTCGACGCCGAAATAGAAGACGCCGTCGAACTCCGGGTTGCGTCCCTTCACCGCCATCCATCGCCAATCTGTAAGCTGCTCGGTCATCATGTCACCAAGTTTAGAGATTTGACGGGCGCCATTCTATCCGATTTCGGTTCTGCAATTCTTTTAGTGCTTTTTCGTGTGGTTCCTGTGTTTCGTGGTTATGCTTTTATGCGGCACGACCGAGCCTTTGAATAACGACGAGAGAATTACGAAACACACGAAACATACGAAAAGCCAGGCAGCGATTTTTCACCTCCAGAACGGCGGTGTTTTTTGTGTTAATTCGTGCCTCTGAAAGGGCCAATTTTGAACAAATTCATTTCAGCAATAACGGACTCGAACTTTGCGGCTTTGCGAGAAAACCACCGTTAGAAGTGTCGAGCGCCAGTGTTCCCGCAAAGCCGCAAAGAAATCCGAAACTGACGCACTACCGTTCTTCACAGTCATAGTTCACAGTTCACCGTTAGTTTGCTATCCTTTATACCTTGCCCTAAAGCTTAGTAATACTCAGGATTGTTTCATGGCAACTGCATCACAGAAGATCAATAAATCGAACAAAAAGGCGGCCGGGAATGGCGAGGTCGTGGCCGAGAAGGAAAATATCGGCGACGGCTATATCGACACCGAAAAGCGTCAGACGTCAGGAAAGGATACGGCTAACGAGACTCCGTCGGCCGCGACGAAAAAGGCCGCCGACGAGATCGACCGTACCCGCGGGCTCGATAACCAAACGCTGATCGGGCTTTACAAGACGATGTACATGTCTCGCCGGATCGACGACAAAGAGATCCAGCTTAAAGGGCAGAACAAGATCTTTTTTCAGATCTCCGGAGCGGGCCATGAGGCCGTTCTGGTCGGTGCGGCTCTCGCGATGAAACCGGCGTACGATTGGTTCTTTCCGTATTACCGCGATCGCGCGCTTCTGCTCGGTTTGGGCATGACCGCGCAGGAGATGCTTTACTCGGCGGTCGGTGCCGAGATCGACCCAAACTCGCACGGTCGTCAGATGCCTTCCCACTGGGGACACAAAGATTTGAATGTTCCGTCGCAGTCTTCATGCACCGGGACGCAGGCCCTGCATTCCGTCGGTGCGGCCGAGGCATCGTATCGCGCATCCCTGGTAAAAGATCTTCAAGACAAGGTCACAGGTTTCAAGGGCGACGAGGTCGTCTACATGTCGGTCGGCGACGGCACGACGAGCGAGGGCGAATGGTGGGAAGCGCTCAACACCGCGTGCAATCTCAAACTGCCCGTGATTTTCTGCGTCGAGGACAACGGTTACGCGATCTCCGTTCCGGTCGAGGTCGGAACCGCGGGTGGTGACATCTCGAAGCTCGTTGCGGGATTTCCCGATCTCTACATCCAGAAATGCGACGGCACCGATCCACTTGAATCTTACGAGACATTCAAACGAGCCGTAGAATACTGCCGCGCACGAAAGGGTCCTGCATTTGTTCACGCGAAAGTAATTCGGCCTTATTCGCATTCGCTGTCGGATGACGAAAAATTGTACAGGCCCGATGAAGAACGCCAGGCCGACGCTGCGATCGATCCGATAAAGACCTACGCCGAGTTTTTGATGACCGAAGGTATCGCGACGAGCGAGCAGCTCGAAGCGCTGCGGAAAGAGGTCGACGACGAGGTGAATCGCGCGGCGGATATTGCGATCGAAACTCCGCAGCCTGCACCCGAGACGGCACTTAGAAATGTATTCTCGCCCGATGTCGACCCGACCGATCGACAGCTCTTCGACACCGAAGAAGGTGCCGAGCTTTCCGGCAATGCCGGCACGATGGTCGATCTCATAAACCGCTGCATGCACGAAGAGATGGAGCGCGATCCGCGCATCGTCATCTTCGGCGAGGACGTTGCCGATTGCTCTCGCGAAGAGTATCTCGAACAGGTAAAGGGCAAAGGCGGTGTGTTCAAGGTGACGGCGAACCTGCAACGCAGCTTTGGTTCGGCGCGTGTTTTCAACTCACCGCTTGCGGAGGCGAACATCGTTGGCCGGGCCGTCGGAATGGCGATACGAAATCTGAAACCGGTCGTAGAGATCCAGTTCTTCGATTACATCTTCCCGGCGATGATGCAGATCCGAAACGAGGTCGCGTTGACACGGTGGCGTTCGGATGGCGATACGAAATGCCCAATGGTTATCCGCGTTCCGGTCGGTGGCTATCTGAAGGGCGGTGCGGTTTATCACTCTCAGTCCGGCACGACACTCTTCTCGCACACACCGGGCTTGATGATCGCGTATCCCTCGACGGCGCTCGATGCAAACGGTCTGCTTCGAACTGCGATCCGCTGCGACGATCCCGTTCTGTTCCTCGAACACAAACATCTCTATCGCCAGATCTACAACAAGTCGCAGTACCCGTCGAAGGATTTCCTGATCCCATTCGGCAAGGCTAAGCGCGTGCGTGAGGGAACGGACGTTTCGATCATCACCTTCGGTGCGCTTGTCGAGCGTTCGAATCAGGCGGCGAAGCGTCTGGAACAGCAGGGCATCTCGGTCGAGATCATCGATCTCCGCACGCTTGTTCCGTACGACTGGGAAGCCGTCGCTGAGTCCGTCAAGAAAACATCTCGCGTGATCGTCGCTCACGAAGACCCGATCTCATACGGCTACGGTGCCGAGATCGCCGCGCGCATCTCCGACGAGCTGTTCGAATACCTAGACGCCCCGGTCCGCCGCGTCGGTGCGACGGACACCTTCGTCGCATATGCCCCGCAGGTCGAAGATTTCATCCTGCCGCAGTCGGAAGATGTGGAGAATGCCGTGACGGAATTGATGCAGTATTGATGGTTTGATCGATGAGTAGGGCAGTTTTCCTGATTACCGTTTTCTTGCTGACCTCCTGGGTAGCGAGAGCAGACCAGTATCGACACCGAGACTTGTTCTCTAGCGCTAACGGCAGGTTTGAAGCTCGGCTGAAAGACAGAGACTGGAGACTAATCGAGAGATCTTCGGGTAAGGAACTCTACCGATTCAGTGATTATCGAGACCGAGCAATTTGGTTCCACACGATGACGTTAGTGGTAAGCGACGACGGACAAAGCGTTGTTGCGATCGACGACTACAGTGCGCAGGACTTCCGACAAAACCCGGAGGTCCTGTTTTTTTTTCAGGAAGGTAGGATAATCCGCGCACATAAACTCCTCGAGATCTCGAATCCGAGATTTATCATTTTTTCTGCCAGTCATTTCCGCTGGCTTTACAGTGCGGAATCTATTGTAGTCTCGGACTCAAGAGTCGCTCTTACCAGTTACGATCTAGTGAATTTAACTTTCCACGCTGAGACGGGTGAATTACTCAGCAGAGAGAAGGACCCTGTCTTGACGGAGGGAACCGTTTTTGTCTCTGGCCCGGTAACGGTAGCGAAAAATGACCGGTACAAGCTGCACGTCGATTGTGTTGTGCACGGTAAAGCGCGTAAGGGGTCCACTATGACGTTTGAATCTACGAAAATAAAATGGATCGGCGGCAGTAGCAGCGAAGCGTTGGTGATCCGCGATGGGAAGCTAGTTGCCAGTAAGGGGATTATCTTCAATGCCTGCCATGGACTGCCTAAGTAGCCAAAGATTCATACGACGTTCGCTGAGGAGCAGCGACAGAGTTTAGCCCCAGGCGAGCGAAGCGAAGCCTGGGGCTAAGTCATTTTAGATACGAGAGAGAGCCCGCTTTAGCGGGGCGACAGACTCGGTCATGATCTGCCGACCGCAGACACAGGCTTCACACGCTTGGTTGGTAACCCCACGGCCCTCGGCTTGCAAGGGGCTGTTCGGGTGTTTTCGTGCGGATTAGTGGTTCCAGTTCGCAAACGTATTGCCTGGAACCACGAACTCACACGAACGCACACGAAAAGAATACGAGATCTCCGCCAGCTTGATGGTGCTGCGATTTTGAAAAAGTTTTAGCCGCGGATTGCGCGGATGACGCGGATCACGGATCTTTTTTCCGATCCGCGTCATCCAGTTAATACGCGGCAAACCCGCCCTTATTCCGCGTGAGCCTGATGCAAACCGGTCACGGCCAGGAAACTCGGGAATCCACCCGGTATCTCTGAGTGCTCGATCTCGCCGCCGCAGATCGAGAAGTTCATCCCCGACCGGCGAAACTCCGCTTCCTCGATCTCGTTACGAAAATTGAACTGCGGGATCACAGCAGCCAGGGCTGCGATCGCTCCGTTCTTTCTCGGCAGCAATTCGTCTCGCATCGCAGTGTTGTACGCGAACGCCGCCATGATCACCGCCGACCGTTTCAGGTCTTCTTCGAGAATTCGATCCGAGACGTCCTGAGTCGAATGCCACGTGCGGGTGAAGTACTCGACCTGGTCCTGGATGAACTGGAATCCCGGCAAGCCTACGGCTTCGAATGCGAGGTGATCGGTTCCGCCGACAGAGTTGATCGAGACCGTCGTAGCATTGAAATCCTTGAAAGGCGCAAGCCATTCCTTGAAGATCGGCCGGAGAGCTTCGTTGCCTTGGAGATTGATGCCGCGGATCTGACCGGTTCCGTTGTCGAGATTGTAG
Source organism: Pyrinomonadaceae bacterium (assembly GCA_036375155.1). Taxonomy (GTDB): domain Bacteria; phylum Acidobacteriota; class Blastocatellia; order Pyrinomonadales; family Pyrinomonadaceae; genus OLB17. Next base: position 26,034 of record DASUSJ010000121.1, on the reverse strand, counting down.
TAGGCAGAAAACCGCTCATGACCCGGCTTCTTGTTTATCGGGTGCTTTTGACCCGCAAGAGCGCCGAATGTCGCGGCGTCCGAGCCGTCGCCGACAATGCCGAAGTTCTTCGCCACGTATCCACGTGAACCGAGCAGGCCTTGTTCTTCACCTGTCCACAAACCGATGCGGATCGTGCGACGCGGTTTTAAGCCGGAGGCGGCAAGAATCCTCATCGCTTCCATCGCTACCACGCTTCCGGCAGCGTTGTCGGTCGCACCGGTTCCGGAGTGCCAGGAGTCTAGGTGTGCGCCGACCATGACGACCTGATCTTTCAAGTCGCTGCCGGGAATTTCGGCGATCGTGTTGTAGCCTTGAAGGTCGTCATCGTAAAACTTTGCATCGAGATCGACGGTGATCTTCACCGGGACATTCTGCTTCACAAGTCGCAGGATCCGGTTGTATTGTTCCAGCTCGGCCGAGAGCTGCGGTATCGTCGTCGGTGCATTTTTCGACGCAACACGCATACCCGGAGTCGGACTCGCACCCGGAGCGAGCGGCGGAAGTCCCGCACCCATTACGCGAATCGTTCCTGCATCGACCAGAAAACTGGAATCAACCAACACGGCGGCGCCCTCTTCAAAATAAAATCGGCTCTTTCGCTGACCGAACTGCTGAGCCGCGATCTGTTGTGCAGTCGGCGTCGGCTGTGCTTGCGGCGCAGCGGGTTTCGCCGCTTCCATCTTCGCAAGCTCATCGTCCGTATTTCGCGTCGCGCTCGGCTTGAAAATATCCTGGACCGGACGTTCCGGCGCCGTGAAAACGATCGCGCCTTTCAGCTTGCCTTTGTACTTCTCAAGACCCGCTTCGTCGGTCGCATCCACAAACACGACGTCGCCGGTGATCGGGCCGTTTGTTGAAGGAGACCAGGCCTTTGGATAAGAACGGAAAGGCTGCGTTTCCTGCGCGGTCGAGTATGTAGCCGAGAACCGTTTCAATTCCCAGCCGCGTCCAAATTCCCCCCAAGGATCGACCGCTGCGTTCTGCAGCCCCCATTTTTCCAATTGCTGTTTAGTCCACTGATTTGCGCGACGCTGGTTCGGCGAGTTCGTCAATCGCGGGCCTATGACGTCCGTTAGATAGCGGATCGTTTTCATCGCTTCAGACCGGTTCATTCCCTCATCGCGAATCTTCGCGATGGGGTCCGGTGCCGGTGCCGTACCGTTCTGCCCGAGCGCGGTAGCGGGCGCAAGCAGGGCAGCAAAAATTACCAGAACAATAACTCGATACATCGTTAGAAACTCCTTATGAAACTGAACTGACTTGCCACAGAGCATCCAGAGAAATGCTTTTGCGTGATCTACCAGCCGCACGGCCGACACAAGGCATTGGAAATAATCTCTGTACGCTCTGTGGCAATCCGATATGTAGACAGAAAAGGCTAGCGTGAGGTTGCTTGTCCCTGCAATCTATGGGTGACGAGATGATAGATTCCGGTGCCGAGCCGTTCGGAAAAACCTTCATCGACGAGTTGATGATTCGCAAGACCCGATTCCCAACGGTAGAAACCGAACGTGCGTGACAGATCGCCGAGCAGCGTCATCCCGCACATTTCGAGATAACAGCGAGCGAGTTCGCGAAGGGCCGCGTCCCGGGGCATCTTCGTCTTCATCTCATCGGGAAATCGAGCTTCGGCGAGCGTCCAGATGTATGTGAACTTCGGAACGTAGAGGACCTGTTGCGGGATTACCTTCATTTTTCGCTGCAGCTCGTCGAGCGCTTTGGTGAGGTCGCTCTTTTCTTTGATCTTTGTTTCGATGCGGAGATCGCTCGTCGCCATTTCCCATTCGCGGCGGAGAACCTTCAGGACCTTCTGCGCGTTGGCTGAAAGCACGTCTTTCTCCCTTGATCTCGGAATGCCCCAGAGGGTGTTAAAAACGGGGATCATGCGGCGGGCTAGAAACATCGCATTACCTTTGACGAGTTTCCCGTAATAGACGCGCCCGCGTTCCAACACTTCATCCTTCAGCACCCAGGCGGCGCTTGCTTCCGGATCCTTTTGCACGTTGCGCGGCATGTGTGCATCACGCCGGCCGCACACCGCAATGTAGAAAGAGGGAAGATTCTTGCGGGCATCGGTGAGTCCGAGACAAAACCCGAGATCCTCGACCATAGCTTCTGCTTGCTCCGCCGTCTCGATCTTCAAAGCATCCTCCCGCCGCCATTTACGGTCGCGGTATTGTTCGATCTCTTCAGGAAGGTTTCGCACCTGGAATATTTAATCACACGCGCGTGAGCAACAGATCTGGTCGTGTAGTGCATTTTGTTCGTGTGATTTCGTGTGGATTCGTGGTTTCAGTCTAAAATGGCTAATAACTGGAACCACGAACCCACTCGAAATCACACGAACAGGAAGCATCACCATGTGCACATTGTCCTCAGTGAAAAAAAGAAAAAGGCCTTAGCCGAAGATTCAGAATCGGCTAAGGCCCTGATGTAATTCCTTCCGTTACAGAAGAAGACAATTCAAGCTGCTAATTATCTCTTGAAGGAACAGGCCCCGCTGATGGGGTCGGCGACGAAGATTGGACCGTTATGATCGATCCCTTCATCAATTGTAGGTCGTCGCGGCCTTGAACCACGACCGAACCTGCTCCCGCCCCGCCGCCGATGATCGCACCGATCGCCGCGCCTTTTGCTCCGCCGGCGATCGCACCGATTATCGCGCCGAGACCCGCACCGATACCCCCTCGCTTCGCGGTTTCTTTTGTCTGGCTCTCGCCTTTCGCGACGCCTTCAGTATCGACTCGCACGTCCTTGCCGAACTGGTCCTTTACCGATTGCAGCGACCCGGCGAAATCATAACGCTTTCCGTTGCGAAGCGTGATCGATTCAAAATTGAACGTCACGTTCGAGCGGCCTGAGATCTGACCTGAACGACCGACCCCCGTGAGGTAACCTTCGATCGTCGCTCCGCGAAACTCATCGGGCGACTGCACGATCATGCGAAAACGATCGTTGTTCTGTGTGACCTGGGTATCGATGGACGAATCAAGAAGCCCGGTAATGATCGTTCCGTTCGGCACGATAAATTCCCCCGTCCGATTCTGCAATATCGAGGGATCGTTGTTCGTCCCGTAACGATCGTTCGGATCGCTGCTCGAGTACACATCGTTTCCGCTCCCGCTATTCCGGTCGATTCCAGCCCCGGCGTATGCATCTGTCCTCGTATAAAAGCTCTCGGCGAAAACTGTTTCAGTTAGATAATCGGTCGTGATGCGACGCGTCACTTTAAGCGACCGCCCGTTATCCATCGGTGTGAAGGTGACCGTGTAATCCGTCTCGCCGCCGAGGCTGCTGACCGTCAACTCTTCACCACGAAGGGTCGCACGCACACGGATCGTCCGGCCATTCGATTGCTCAGTCTTTTCACGCCCGTCCGCGATGAATGTGATGGCCGGTGCTTTCGACGACCCGAGCGTGATCTCGTTTCCGCGAACATCTATCGAGATCTGTTCCGGGGCATCCAGCTTCGATTCCAGATCAGCCCGATTGCCAGCGGTGACGCTTGTACCGGAAATAATATCCGCCGTGTTCTCACTACGCGCTCTGTCGAGTGAATATGTGCCTGTCAGACTGGAACGTGCCATTCCCCGTCCTGGCATCGTTGTCGATCTTTGGGGGACACCAGGCCTGACAACACGGGCTGTCGACGTAATGGCTCCTACCTCGTCCTGCTCATATACCCGCCCGCCCGAGCGGTCACGTGTCGACCTTTGTATGACAGTGCCCTGCGCGTTCCAGTCAGGTGTGACCACGTAATTCTGTGCAAGGCTGTCGATGGTAGACCGGACTCTTTCCCAACCGGTATCGATTCGCCTGTTCCGGGGATTCAGCGCGAGAAACGCATCCACGTCTTTCGCCGCCGCGATGATTTCGCGAACGTCGTCGCGATTCTCCCGGCGGTTGTTCAAGTTTTCCTCGAACTCGTCGACTTTGACCTGCAGATTCCGAACGCGCTCATGCATCTCTTCAATTTCCTGCCGCGTACCGGCGCCTTGAAGATAGTTGTCTAGGCTGAATTGGAAATCGTCGATCTGTGCGTTCAGGGAACGGACAGTATCGCGGATCTGCCGATCGTTGCGGCGTTGAGCGTCAGCCGACCCGGCGACCGCGAGCACTATCAGCGCCACGGCCGAAACTGCCGTCAGCAAATTACTTATGCGTTTCATAACTTTCTCCCGATGCAGAACTACTGAAAGGACAATTCTACGCCGATTTGAAGCATTTTTTATTCCAAAAGTTGTTCGCTGTCAATCCAGGAAATCGCTCATTACGCCGTATGGTAAAATCCAGCTGTTTCAATCAATAAAACGTCCGAAAAATTCGATGTCAGGAAACATTTATAAAGCGACCGTGCGATACGCCGGCGACGAGTACTTTATTGGGACCCCGCCAAGCGGGCACGCCCAAATCATTGACACAAAAGGCGAAAGACGGTCGGCACCGTCGCCCGTCGAAATGCTTCTTGTGTCAGTCGCCGCCTGTACCGCGGCGGACGTCATCTCAATACTGTTGAAAAAGCGACAGGATGTCTCGAATTACAACGTGGAGATCGCCGGTGAACGGGCCGATGAGCATCCAAGGAAGTTCCTTAAGTTTCATATTCACCATATCGTGCAAGGACGTAGCGTTTCGGAAAAGGCGGTCGCCGACGCGATCGAACTGTCCGACACGAAGTACTGTTCCGTTGCGGCGACAGTCCGACCGACGGCGCAGATCACGACGAGCTACGAGATAGTCGAGGTCGCTCCGCCTCGTTAAGCCCGCAGGTCCTGGAAAATGTCGCGGTAATTAGTTTTTCGAACGCAATCCAAATGAGACTTTTACGAAATACATTGGCTCTGCTCGTCGTACTGCCCGCCGCGATCGTCGCGCAGATACCCATCGACATCCACATAGCTATCCTGAAAGCTGAAGATGCACGACGTTACGACAAAGCGCTTGAAGAGATGTTCAAACATCCGAACTACAATGTGCGGACACGGGCGGCACTTGCCGCCGGACGCATAGGCCTCGAATCCGCGATTCCCGCCATGCTTCCGTTGCTTGAAAAAGGGACAGCAAAAGAGCGAGAGATGGTTGCATTTGCGATCGGCGAGATCGAGTCGGTGAAAGGTGCCGACGCGATCCTGAAGGCGCTCGAAGAAACCGGTACGCCGATGAGCTTGCCCAGCATTCGGGCGCGTCTCGTCGAAGCAGCCGGCAAGGTCGCAGCGGCGAACGCGACGCATGTAAAGACACCGGAGTTGCGAAAGGCAATTCTTGATGTTCTCGACAAGGAGAACCGTAAAGGCGAGAAACAAGATCGTGAAACTATCTTGCTTGGGCTAACTGCCGCACTTCGAGCGGCGCCGCGTGATACAAAACGCGAACGGCCGGATGACACGGATATTATTGTTGGGCGGTTCCTTACCAATCTCGACCCGCGGATCCGTGCCGACGCGGCGAATACGCTTACTCGCGTGAGGGCCAAGAACGTTAACGACGTTTTGCGGACGATGCTCCTGTCGGACAATGACGCGGTCGCACGAGCCAACGCCGCACGCGCGCTGGGCGCGGCAGAGGACAAGGCCGCACTTGATCTGCTTATAACTGCGGCGACCGACGATGACGATCCGCGCGTCCGTGTATCCGCCATCCGTTCGCTTACGAGTTTGCGTGAAGCAAAAGCCGCAGACCCGCTGCTAAAGCGCGGCGGGGTCTTGTTGGCCGCTTACAAGAGCGTACATAAGCCAAACTTCATTCCGGCCGAGCATAGTGAGTTTATCGAGATAGCAACGACGCTTGGCCGTCTTCTCGCTAACACGCGTGATGAACGCGCGATAAATTTGTTTCGCGAATTCGGCAAGCTTGATCGCGGATTTTCGCCTGAGGTTTACATTGCGCGGCTGAGGATAGCGCCGGGCCGCGGGGATAACGATAAACCTGAACTTACTAACTGGCGACAATACAGTACGCTCGCACAAGTCGTAGGAGAGTTCGCGACGCTCGAACCGATAAACGAGGAAGGCAAGCGTATGAAAACCGAGGCACCGGACATCCTCCGACCGCTGGCAAGAGCCTATGCTGAAGCGGATCCGGTGAAGGACGGCGGCACAATAATGGCCGGACCGGACGTCCTGCGTGCATATGCGGCGTTCAAGACGGCGGACCTCGCAGAGATTCTCAGAAGTGCATTGACGAACGAGGACATTTTTATCCGCTCGACGGCCGCGGAGCTGTTGGCGGAACTTCCATCGTCTCAGGAGAATCTGGACGCGTTGAATGTCGCGTTCGACTACGCTTTCCAGAACGATGTTCGCTACAACGATGCGGTGCTTGCGACGCTCGACGCGCTTTTCAAGATGGACAAGCGAAAGTCGCTGTCGGGAGTTGCAGTGGCGGGGGGATCGCCGGATCAGTTAGTGCGGAAAAAGGCGCTCGAGTTATTGAAAGATGATGCGTTCAAGAATGTGGAATCCCTCCCGCCCGCGTTGCAGTATTCAGGGGACAAACGTCTCGAGGAGGTGCGACCTTATAGCGGCAAAGGCACGAAGATGGGCCAGCTCCTCAACACCGACGCAGATTATCGTAGGGCGATCTCACGGGGAAACGGGATTGTTAAGGCGATGATCACCACGCCCAAGGGAACGTTTACCGTGGATCTTCTTCCCGAAGACGCACCGCTGACGGTAGATAATTTCATCAAGCTTGCGCGTTCAGGTTATTACAACGGAGTCGAGGTACATCGCGTTGTTCCCAACTTCGTGATGCAGGACGGCGACCCGCGTGGTGACGGCAACGGCGGACCCGGGTGGTCCATCCGGTGTGAGATCAATATGGTCCCGTACGAGCGTGGTGCGGTCGGAATGGCGCTGTCGGGTAAAGACACCGGCGGCTCGCAATGGTTCGTCACGCATTCACGCCAGCCGCACCTCGACGGCGGCTACACGGTCTTCGGTCGTGTGAACGAAACGGGGATGAAGGTCGTAGATAAGATCGTGCGGGGAGATAAGATCTTGAATGTGCGAATTGTCGAGGGCAGATCAACGCCGAGATCGCGGAGGACGCGGAGTAACTAGTTGGCGACACCGATCCACTCGCTTCTCGAAGCTCACCCGCTCTTAAGTAGCGAGGCAGCGGCAGATATTAGGCCCGGGTGGAGCGAGACGGGTCCTCGGCTCGGATCGGAATTGAGCCCTGAAAGGCGATAGACTATGGCGGCAACAAATCTCTCATCACTCTCCAAGGCAGAGTTTGAATCTTTAGCAAAAGAGATCGACGACCATGCTGGCTTAAATCAGGTACTCGCATGGGCGGCCCGAAAGCCGAAAAATGAAGTCCATCCCCTGTATGTCGCCGAAGTGATTACCCAGGACGAATTCACACACGATGTGATCGTGCCATACCGCAATATCTTCCTGGTTTACGATACGACCTGACTGGGTGCTGTGACAGCAGTTGCTGTCTTCGACCATCAGCCGAGCGCCGATGAGTTATTACAGAAGAGGATCGAGCGTGGGTGGCAGCCGACACCATCCGGGCGCAAAGACGGCGACAGAATAATGGGACATGCAGCCTGTGTTTTGAAATAGTTTATGGAAGAGATTGAAAAACGCGTCATCGGGGACTTACCCAACAAGAAATACTCGAACGTTGAGATCGAACAGGGACTCGAAGACCTCTCGCGGTATCTCGACGGCCTCTTCCGCATTCCCGGGACGGGATGGCGGTTCGGGCTCGACGCGCTGATCGGCTTGATACCGAACGTCGGCGACACGCTTACCTCATTTGCATCCTTTTACATCCTTATCGCCGGAGCCCGTTACGGCGTGCCGAAGATCACGTTGTTAAGGATGGCTTTCAATATCGGGGTGGATTATCTGGTCGGGACGATCCCATTCATCGGCGACGCATTCGACTTCTTCTGGAAATCGAACAAGAAGAACATGGATTTGATTCGTGCGCGTGCCACGGGGAAGGACGTCGCAACGACGGGTGACTATATATTCGTGTTTGGGATAATCGGGTTTCTGATCTTATTGTTGGTGGGTTCGATCCTTGTTAGCCTCTACATTATCGGCGCGATCTTTTGGGAATTGTTTACGGGGAATATCTAGTTCAGAGTGCGGGCTTTAGCCAGTAGATGTTAGATGTCTACGGGCTAAAGCCCGCACTCTGAACTCCGAACCCTGAACTCCTGCCCCTACGCCGAAGCGCTTTGCGCCGCGAACATCTTGTCCAAAGCCGTCTGAAGCACTCCGACTCCGAACTCCCCCGCTGCACGCGTCTTCAGTTTCCCTTCCGCGTCGAAAAGGAAATAAACCGGAACCCACCCTTGCTCGTTTTGAAAAGCGTCCTTCAACTTGTGAAGGCTGTCCACCGCTGTCGGTTCCGTGATCTTGTTGTCCTGCATCGCCTGGTTGACCATGTCGAGATCCGTGTCCGCTTCGTATCGCGGCATGTGGATCGCTATTGTTTGCAATCCGCGGGGCTCGTACTTTCTGATCAGATCCTGCAGCTGGGGCATCTTGTCCTTGCAGATCCCGCAAGATACAGCCCAAAAATGTACGAGCGTCGGTTTGCCTTTTATATGTTCCAGCGTGTCCTCGCGCGAGCCGTTGAACCAGGTGGTCGCTCCATCCAGCTCCGGCATCGCGTCTCCAATTCTCATTGGCATAATCTTACTCCGTAGGAAATGGTGAACTATGAGTGGTGAAGGTGAATGAAGAGTTCTTCTAATTCCCCATTCACCACTCACCGTTGATCACTAAACCTTGAGGTTCTCCTGTCCCGGCGTCCAGTCAGCCGAGCAGAGTCCGCCCGTCTGAAGTCCCTGCAGAACACGAAGCGTCTCGTCAACCGAACGTCCGATATTCAAGTCGTGGACGACCGAGTATTGCAGAATGCCCTCGGGGTTGATAATGAACAGACCGCGAAGAGCGATGTTCGCCTCTTCGACCAGGATGTTGTACTTCCGTGCAAGCTTTCCGCCTACATCCGAAGCGATCGGGTACTTCACACCCTGAATACCGTTCTGGTCCTGGGGAGTCTTGAGCCACGCTCGATGCGAATGAACTGAGTCGGTCGAAACACCAAGAACTTCAGCACCGATGCCGTTCAGCTCTTCGAGACGATCCGAGAAGTGGATCAACTCGGTCGGGCACACGAATGTGAAATCGAGCGGGTAAAAAAGCAGGATCAACCATTTGCCCTTGTAGTCCGAAAGCTTCACGTTCTCGGCCAGCGTCTCGAGGTTTTTTGTCGAGGGCATGTCAAAGTCCGGTGCCGGCTGGCCGACCTTTGCGATCGTCGGCGTTATGATTTCCGTAGCAGTTGCAGTTGCCATGTTTGTTAATAGTCTCCTTATCTTACTAAGTAATTATTGCTGCATTATCCGTGTCGATTTGTGCAGATCGTGATCCAAAAGATACTGGAGCCACCAGGCACGAAAACAGACACTAGAAACTGTTAATTCTCTCGTACGCAATCCGGGCAAAGGCCCCTCAGCGTGAATTCCACGGACTCAGACTTGAATCTCGATGCAAGTTCAGCCTGCTTCACCAATGCCGGCGGAAGTTCCATCTCGATATCCACGAGTTTTCCGCATCGAGTACATAGAGCGTGGTCGTGTCGGTGCGTCATCCGGTCAAAGCGGCTCGCTCCCTTGCCGAAGTAGATCTCGGCGATAAGGCCGGCCTCTTTCAAATACCGGAGCGAGTTGTAAACCGTCGCGAAGCTAATGCCCGGCGAACGCTCCCTGGAAGCGATGAAAACCTCGTTCGCCGTCAGGTGCTGATCGGCCTGACGAATCACCCGCAGGACCACCTCACGCTGCTTGGTCATGCCCAATCCCCGAATTTTTATACTCCCCGACTTGATCACTGGATTTAGAATAATTCTAATTCCAGTACCTGTCAAACCCCCGTCAAGGACCTTCTTCTTCAACTAGCGCTTAGTTTTGGGCTGCCACGCAACGATCTCCGAAACCCCGTTCTTGCATCCTAAGGGCGATGACTTTCAACTGGATCGACCTCATCCTGATTCTCGTGATCCTTGGCAGCATCGCCGCGGCGTGGTACCGGGGCTTCGTACTCAGTGCTCTTGATCTGGTTCGATGGATAGGGAGTTGGCTCGCGGCCCTCTTTCTTTACCGTCCGGTATCGGCGTGGCTCGGTGTGATCACGGACTGGACAGAGACATGGCGAAATCCGGTTGCCTTTATTCTGGTTGCTTTTTTGGTGAGCGTCCTCATCCAGACGATTGGTCAAATACTGCTCCGTCGAATGCGTCGCGATTTTCATGAGCGACGGGTCAACAGGATCCTCGGCGTTGTGCCAGGACTTTTTAGCGGGTTGATCCTTGCGGCTGTTCTATCGGCGTTGCTGTTTGCGATGCCTTTTGCCGACGGGTTAAGCAAAGCAGCGGAGGAAAGCCCGCTGGCGAATCGGCTCGCCGGCTATACAGATGAGCTCGAAACCGCCCTGGTGCCGATCTTCGACCCGGCGTTCAGGCAGACGCTGGACCGCCTGCGGTTGGTGGAACCGGGCTCGAGCGAGATAGTCGAGCTCCCGTTCCGCGTGGAGGATGCGCGGCCCGTGCCCGTACTTGAAGAGCAGATGCTCGAACTGATAAATCGCGAACGCGCAGCGGCCGGGCTCGACCCGCTAGAACCCGACCCTGAGCTGACCGAAGTCGCTCGGCGACATTCGGCCGACATGTTCACCCGCGGATATTTCTCGCACAATACACCGGAGGGCAAGGACCCTTTTGACCGCATCAAGGAGTCAGACGTAAGGTTTCGCACCGCGGGCGAAAATCTGGCGCTCGCACCGACGCTTCATATCGCGCATACCGGTCTGATGAACTCGCCCGGTCACCGCGCAAACATCCTCCGTCCCCAATTCGGCCGGGTCGGCATCGGCATCCTCGACGGCGGACGGAGGGGAATAATGGTGACGCAGAATTTCAGGAATTGACGTCACGAAGATTGCGGATGAGCGGGGAGCAGCTAGAACCTATTACGGTGAAGGATTTTCTACACCCGGCCGAATATGCCAAAAGACTGCCTCGTTGTTCTTGAGCGACGAGCCAACAATTGTGAATCGAGATTTATCGATTTTCGTCGCGGAGAGTTGTCTAACTAAGTGGGTTTTGATCTCTGCGAATTTATCTTCGGATGAACCATAATAGACCCATACGTAAAGTTGCGAATTAGGATTCTGACGCAGAGATCTGGCAATAGTGTCTAATAGCTTCGTGTTAATTGTGTATGTTGAGTTTCGGATCCTACCGAGTTGTTCAGGGCCCGGATCGACAATGTTAGGGTAAGTGTCAGACGCGGTGTTCGTGCATCCGATCGAAAGTCCGGTCACGGTGAGCGTGGCGGTCACAGGAACTCCCGCAGACCGATACTGCGCCCGAAGCTCGGGTGTCCCTTGTCCACGGATTATGCGCCCGTCCCTTATTGACCAAACGTAACCCATGTCGGGGGAAGCATTGCCGGACACTGTCGCCGTAAAAGTTATCACCCCGTCAGACCCGACGATTCCGGCAGGTCCGGTGACCATGATCGTCGGACACTGATTCGCCTCTTTTTCCAATTCTTCACACGTAAAACACCTCGGATTTTCTGCTCCAGGGGGGACACGCCAAATTTGAATTAGTTCTGTATCAGCGAACACTGACGCCAATGTGATGCGGTCCGGATTGATCCCAGCCGAAGACAGGTATGCCAGCAACTCACGCTCACGCAAATCCGAAGTAGCGGATGCCTTGCCTCTAAAGTGTCCGCTGAGAATATAGAGCTGGTCGCTGGGATAAGCAGCGAGCAATTTTACTACGTCAGACATGAGTCCGGAAGGTGGCTTTCCGACATATTCTGCTAGCTTCACCGGCTGCGGTGGCGGATGGCCGCAGCAAACTTCCGAAGCGGAGTAAGAGCACCCTTTTGGGAGGCCTATTACTTCTACGGTCACGGTCAGTGACTGATTCGGTTGGCGGACTTCGATCGACGTGGTTCCCTGGCCTCTTACGATCGCTCCGGAACTCACGGTCCATGAATATTCTAGTCGATGCTTCTCGTCCTCTGTTCCACCCACCACCGCTATGTATTTCGCAATCTCACCAACAGGTACGATCTCGGAGGGCCCGAGAACCGAGATAGTAGGGCAGCCGTCCTGGCCAACTGCTGACTGACAAAAAAGCGCAATCACTAGAAGAACAAAAACCGATCGAAACATGTTCCTAAAAATACACCGGTTCATCAAAATGCAGAAGGATTTTGGCACTTATCGCTCTCGTTTTGTTAGACTCCGTGTGTTCTGTGTAGTCCGTGGTTATTGCTCCAAAGCACGAACCACTGAATACACGGAAGGCACGGAACCTTCTTCGCCACCCAATCTTTGAAGATCTGAATGCGCCGATCGTTTTTTGAATGTAATTGTTAATTCTTTAATTACTAGTTTTGTAATGAACCCGGCTAAGAATAATAGGGTTTCAACCGGCTCAGGATCGCCTCTCTCGACTGCGCACCGACGATCCGTTCGACCTCGCGTCCGTTCTTGAAGATAAGCAGCGTCGGAATGCTTTGCACCCGGAACCGGGCGGCGGTCGTCTGGTTTTTATCCACGTCGAGTTTGCCGACGCGAACCCGCCCGCTCAGCTCGGTCGCAAGTTTCTCGATAGCCGGCGCCACCATCCGGCAAGGTCCACACCAGGCCGCCCAGAAATCCACTAGCACCGGCAACGGCGATCGCTCGACTTCGTCAGCGAAATTACGATCCGTGAACAATATAGGGTGACTTTGGTTTGAGAGTTTCGTTTTGCACCGGCCGCAGACCGGCTCGCCCGAGGCGCCGGGTACGACCCGATTCTGTGCACCGCATTTGGGACAGCCGATGATTTGAGCTCTTGCACTGTGGTTCATTGCCTACCTCCTGATCACGGTATTCGCAAACGCAACCCTTATGCCCGTACGCTGCCTATTCAGCAAGACAGAAAGAAAAATCCCGCCTGCGGCACACAGGCGGGATCATAGTGTAAGGATTACTCTTTAGGAGGAGCTACTTGCCTTACAACAAGCTTAAGGTCTTGACTTGGGGCTCGACGCCTGAGCCGCTCTCGCTGCCTTCTCAACCGCCGCCGCCTTTGTCGCCGTCGTCGTGTACGTAAAGCTTCCCGACGGTTCGGTCACCAGCCGGTAACCATTCGGCGGCGTGAACAGCGACGGATCCGGTTCGCTGCGAACGATGTTCGTTAGACGATACGTCTGCTCACCAAAGCGCGGATCGCTGTGCCTCGACATTACGACTAGCTGCAACTCACGCGAAAACCACTTCTCATATACGATCTCGATCGGCCGCTCGTTACCTATGGCACCCGCCGGGATCGTCGTGATCGTACGTGTTCCCTCGGCGTCGACTCCCTCGATATTCTGTGTACCGAGTTCCTCAGTGCGCGTCTCCCACTTCGAGGCCGTCCCTACGCTGAAACTTGTTCCGACACTGACCCCCGCTATCGGTGCTTCGGCCAATAACTGGCCCGCGACAACAGAAGCACGGGCCGCTGCAACCGGGGCCGCCTCGACCACAGTCCTTACCTCTGTCCTTATCTTCTCGGCAAGTGCGGGATCAATCGTCGTCGTTCCCGAGCCCACGCCGGCGGCCTTTAGTTCCGCTTTCATCTTCTCATCGATACCGGTGATCACCTTCAACTCGGGTAACGGTGCCCCCGGTTTGATCATCATCTGCCGGGTCGTTCTCAGATCCGGGTCGATCATGTACCGAAAACCGCCGACAGGATCCAGGATGGTGACGTTTTGACCAACGGAGTAAAGCGAGCCAAGCACTCCACCCGATCCGCCCGACATCTCGCGGCGAAACCGTCCTTCACTATTTCGATAAAGCTTGCTCGTCGAGCTGCGGACAATCCGGTTTCCGTCAGCGAGCGTCTGCACGCTTTCGCTAACAGCCTCAGCCGAAAACGGCGCATTCTTGACCAACCTCTCCGAACTGGCGGCGAGCTCCTTAACAATTTTTGCGTCCTGAGCCTGGCCGACAACACCAAGCAAGACGAACATAGCGATGACAGATACTATTTTCATACGTTCTCCTAAAACAATTACTTCACAACACGGATAGCCCGCGTTACGCCGTCGTTGCCGACCAAAAGGTCGGCCTTGACGGTCTCCGTCTCGTTCTCCAGCGGGATGTCCACACCCATGGCGAAAAGGGCTGACCGGGGGATGTCCACACGGACAATTCGCCCCCCTCGTTCCGTTTCGTTCGGGTCCCCCGCGTAGGAAAGCGCGTAGAAATGTTGCTCCTGTGGAACCTGTCGTTCGATAGGCTGTTTTGGGCGGCTTGCTTTTACACTCGGCCGCGACCAGGTCCGTTCTTCTTTGACAGGCGTCGCTGGGGGCGGAAGCTCAGAAGGATATATGGAATCCGGCCGACTGGATTGTTTTACGTCGTCCGACACCTTGGCTGCGGGAGCTGCGGGGACGGACGGTACCGGCGTAACAACAACTTCAGTCGTCTTCGACTTGGACATCCAGAAACTTAAAGCGATCGAGGCTACTATCGCAACACTCGCGAATGCCCCTAACATTGGACGGAAATAGCTTCGCCTTACAGGCATCAAAGCAGGTTCGGCAGCTATCCTCGCCCGGACCGACTCAAATAAGCCGGGGTTGGCGACTATCGCTTCCAGATCGCGAGACGCAAGCGAGCCGCTCTTTACTAGCAGCTTTCCGATCTCATCAATCTTTTTGTTTTCCAACTTTTTCATCTACTAACTTCCCAATTCTAAGGACGTTTGACCGGCGGCTGAGGTTACAAAAACTTCCTCAGCGTACGACGTAATGTATTTCGTGCCCGCCATGCCTTTATCTTGACCTTCGATTGCGACCAGCCGGTCAGGTCCGCGATTTCCGAAACGCTCATTTCCTCGACATACAGCATTTCGAGAAGTGCACGATCTTCCTCCCCAATATATGCAAGCAGCTTTTCCGCAAGATCGCGATCGAGAAGCTGATCTTCCGCACTCCGGTTTCCATCGTCCACGGCCAACTCGGTGATCGCGGTTGTCTCGCCATCCGTCAGCTCGCAGCAAAGATTCTCCGGTTTACGTTTCTGAGTACGAAGGTTATCGAGGCAAGCATTGACGGTGATCCGCGCGAGCCAACTCGCGAGTGACAGGTCGTGGACGCCTCGAAACTTGGAAAGCTCCGTGAACGCCTTCGCAAAACTGATCTGAATGATCTCTTCTATCTGCTCGGGACGCCGGAAGTACCGGCCGGCCACGACCGCGACCATTCGTTTATGCCGGTCGAATATCTGCTCGAATGCAAACTCGTCGCCCGAGATAACCAGTTCGACGAGCTGACGGTCCGAGCGCGCAACGCGCACCGCACCTTCGGCGATCTCTTCGTCGGCAAGTGGTATTAACTTCTCGTTTTGCAACGCGGTTTGGTAACTGCTCATTCCCGGTTTCTCGAAAAATATGAGGGCCGTCGAAGTAAGGACGGCCACACGCGAAGTTCGGTTACGCGAATTTTTTACGAAGACCTCGGGTCGAATGTTTCCGGCCGCTAGTTGTCGGGATTGACCACGAGCTTTCTACGCGCCTGGACAAGCAGTCCTGGACGCTTTGATGTGACGATTATATTTCGCTCGGCGGGCCCGGCATTTTCCGAGATCGGCACCTTGGGAATGTATGTCAGCACGTAGCTTGAGTCGATCATTTTGGCGACCAACGCAGTCTTTTCGACCATCTCGTCCAGGCTCTCGGGAACGATCGAGGTCCCGTTCGTATTCTCAGCCAGGGCGTCGAGCTGCTTCTCACTGTTCTCGAGATCCGTCTTCCGAGCTCGTATCTTTCGCAGAAGGGTGCGGTCGAGATTTATAGACTTCGCTTTCGGCGCCGTCGCTACATCGCGTACGCCATTCGGAAGCTGTGCCGCGACCTCGTCGGGCATCGCTTTCGGCGGCGGCGAATTCGAGATCACCTTTGTCCGGGGCTTAATGTCCTCCGCTTCCATACGCGTGTAGCTCAGAACGTGAACGCTGATCTCGGTTGACAGCAGCCGCTGGAACGCCTCGCGCTTGCCGGCCTGGTCTCCGCTGCTGTCGGTGCCGTCAGTTATGAGAACAAGATGCTTGTTATCAAGTGGATTTTTCAACAGAAAATCGGTCGCCAACTTAAGTGCATCGACGAACACCGAACGGCGCCCGAATTTTGTCCGTCCGATCGCACGCGAGACCTGCTCTTTGTCATTAGTCCATTCGACCACGATCTCCGCCGTGTCGCCGTACTGGAGAACCGAGATCGAATCTTCGGGCCTGAGCGCCGCGACGATCGCACGTGCGGTCTTACGGGTCTGATCAAGACTCTTCACCTGACGCATCTCGCCGCCCGTGTCCATCACGATCAGCACGTTCGCCGGAATTCGCCGGACGCTGCTCGGCTGATGAAGAATGTTGTTCTCGGTGACGACGAGATCGGATTCCCTCACATCGCCCACGAATTCACCATTTTCATTGAAAGCGACGACGTTCAGCTTGATCTCTTCGGTGTCGACCCGGACCGTATCGCCATCTCTCGGGGTCGGCGTAGGTTTCGGCGGCGGGACCCGACGGCTTTGTGCATGAGTCGAGGACACAAACAGGCAACCGCACAAAAATAAAAGAGCGATGAAGACCGTGCCACCCCCCTGGGCCGCTGATATCACCACCGAAAAGCGTGGAAACGCGTGGAAAAGTCGGTTTATGTGATATCGGTCGCGCTTCATAACGTTCAAGTATGATGAGGCAACTACAGTACCGGATGCTTTTCAACAAACCGGATCAGATTAGCGGCATACTCTCGAAAATTCGGGCAGCGAATGCCGTGAGCCTTAAGTAGCTCACTTGCTACGGTAGTGTCATAAGTTTGCGAGATAAAGAAGTAGGGCACGCCGTCATGCGGCAATCCGGTTATCGGCGGCGAGAACGGAAGCATTAGCGATCTTTCCACGAGTGCGGGAGGCGGCGTCACCACCGAACGCTTTTTTGTCATGGCTTCGGCGATAACATCGAAAAGCTCGGATGTTGTCAGCGGATCGGGGTCGGCCAGCGCGATGGTCTTTCCTATCGCCTTTTCGTCACGGGACAGCTCGGCGATCCCATCAACAACAAAATCGACGGGGACGAGATTCAGCCTGACGTCCTTGTTCCCGACATTTATGAACCGAAGCAGACCGGGTGCTTTTCGCAGATATTGGATCAGGTAATAGATGCCGTCGTACTTAATCGTCTCTCCGGTGCGGGAGTCCCCAACAACAACTGACGGACGAAAAATCGTCACAGGAAGCTCGGCCTTTAGCTTCTCGACCTCGACCTCGGCCTGATACTTGGTCTCTTCGTAGAAGTTTCGAAAACCCGCCTCGTGTTCCAGATCGTTCTCGGAGATCCGGCCCGTTCTCTTGCCGGCGACATAGCAGGTCGAGATGTAATTGTAGCGGCGGAGGTGCGACAAACCGCGGCAGAACTCATTAACGTTCTTAGTACCCTCAAGGTTAACTCGAGTTGCAGTTTCCTTGTCGACCGCAAGATCGTAGACGGCGGCAAGGTGAAAAACGTCGGTTATTTCGTTCCGGATCGTTTCAAGATCGGCATCGGAGATCCCCAGACTCGGCTCGGTGATGTCACCGGCGATGAGCGCAAAATTCTCGAGCGGCGTCGAGGTGACTTCGGCAATTCGCTCGACAGCCGCCGTCGCCTTCTCGACAAACTGGGGCTGAACGAGAAGAAAGAACTGACTGTCCGGTCGGGCGAGACGCTCGACGAGTCGCTCGGCGATAAAACCGGGAAAACCTGTGAGAAAGATCGTTTCGTTGAAATCCGCCACTGTTTCAATTCTAGCCTCCGACGTTTAGAGTGCAAGCCGGTTTCCGAGTGCGGGTAAGTTCAGAGTGCGGGTACGTTCAGAGTGCGGGCTTTAGCCCGTGGAGCGCCCGGCGAAGAACGCGATGAATCGCGCACTCTGAACTGTGCTACGATTTTTAGCAGATGAAAGAGGCGACCGAGAAAAAAGAGGGTGATTCGGTGTTGAGCGAACTGGAGCTGCCCCTCTGGTCGGTGGTCTCGTTTGATGCTTGCGAGGCGTCTGGCCTAACATATGCGGCAGCCGTTAAGCTCCTTGCCGAAAAGGAAGCAGCGGGTGTGTATGGCCTTTGTGTCGTGACCGATGAGGCCTCGGGCAGACTCAGGAGTTGAGGGCAAATGCAGGATCCAAGGGCGGCTCGCCCATACGCGCCAAGTTAAGAAGTTTAGGCGCCAGCTCGCGAAGCGAGCTCTGCAACTCGGCGGTTGGGCCTATCCCCCGCTGCCTAATCAAACCTCAACACCACCTTTCCGAAGCTTTCGTTCGATTCCAGGTATTCATGCGCGGCCCGAACGTCATGAAAGTCGAAAACACGATCGACGTTCGGGTGGACTTTTCCGGAAGCCAGAAGCGGGACAACGTTCTCCGCAAACTCCCGCGTTGCCGCTGCCTTCTCCTCGGTCGAGCGTACGCGCAGCACGGTTCCGATCAGCGTCAAACGTTTCGAAAGCACGATGCCAAGATCGATCTCAGCCTTCCTCCCGCTAGTTAACCCGACAAGCATCAGCCGTCCCTTTGAGGCGAGTGCTTCGAGGTTTTCCTCAAAGTAAGCGCCGCCCACCAGATCGAGGACCACATCAATAGTATCGGCGATCTGGTCAGCGAACTTCACCGGCGAGCCTACGACGATGCCCTCGTTCAGACCGAAATCTTTGCAGCGTTCCAATTTATCTTTGGTCCGCGATGTGCCGATCACACTATTGCCGTTTGCCTTGGCAAGCTGCAACGCGGCGAGTCCGACGCCGGAACCGACTGCGTGGATCAGCAGCGTCTCATCATTTTTCAATTTGCCTTGCGTGAACACCGCATCGTAGGCGGTAATGAAGGCTTCGGGAATGGCAGCGGCCTCTGCGAAACTAAGATCGTCCGGGATAAGTGCCAAGTGCCGGTGATCGATCTTCAGAAACTCAGCTTGAGATTCCCCGGCGGTTATACCGAAGACTCGTTGTCCGGATGTGAAATCGCCTGAGCCGTCAGCGACGCCGACCACTTCCCCGGCAAACTCGAGTCCGGGAATATTTGGCGAGTAACCCGTTGGAGGTGGATAGTGTCCCCGGCGTTGAAGAAGATCGGCGCGGTTAAGTCCCGCAGCGCGGACGCGAACGAGGACTTCCGTTCCGGTCGGTTCCGGCGGATCTGCAACATCCCGGATCTCGAGATTCTCCGGTCCGCCGAACTCCTTGACGTACACTACTTTCATAGACCTTCTGCAAGTTTCCCGAGCTTGACGAGCCCTGCGTGAGCTTGATCTTGTCTAACGCACCGGATGCAAAGAATAATCTCACGCAAAGAGCGCAAAGCTCGCAGAGGTCGAATTGTAACCGTCTCACTTTTAGATTTCTCAGAAATTTTACTTCGTCAACATCGTTACAACGTTGTTCGCCTTCAGGGAATTTCCCGTCGCACGCTGCAGATCGGATATAGCCTTATTGAGCTCCGTTTGCGCTCGCAGCTCATTGCTGCGGGCCGCCGTCAGCGCCGACTGACGCTCGAGGACGCGGTATATATCCGACTGCCCGTTATCGAGCTTGCGCTGCTCGGACTCATACTGCCTCACCGAATTTTCTCGTGCGATCGCCGCTGCGCGAAGACGCGCTTCGGCCGTGCGAAGAGTTTGAAGTGCATTTCGAACATCGACCTGGATATTCTGCTCGATCTGCTCGCGCTGCACCTCGAGACGTTCGCCCTCGACAAGTGCCCGCCCCAGCTGTGCCCCGGCTGTCTTGTCTCCGAATAAAGGTAGATTGAACTGAACTCCCACCCGGTAGGTCGGATATTTGTTCGTGAAGATACCGCTATACGGATTTCCCGTCAGCGCCGCTAAATTTGCCTGCTGTTGCTGGCACGCTGGGGACGTCGGATCGACATTACACGCAGTAGGGAAATTCGGATTGAAATCCGAGTTCTGACTTCCTCCGATTCCCGCCGAACTGTAACTCGCGACAAGATCGATCTGTGGCTTCTTCAATTCGCGATACAGGCGCTGGTCGATGGCGTTAATGTCTTTTTGTGCCTGGTTGATCTCAAGCTCTGGACGATTCTGGATCGCGGCCGCGAGAGCCTCTGTGAGAGTGGTTCGCGGAGGATCGATGTCAACCGGGTCGATCGGCGTCACAGACTCGCTCCACAGAATGTCGCTTCTGTTCGGTGCGATCAAATTCTTCAACACATTCTCTGCCTGCGTCACCACGTTCAAGGCGTCGTAGACAGCCTGCTCGAAATTGGCGACCTGGGTTTCAGAAGCAACGATGTCTATCGGCGCGAGCTGTCCTTCTTCCACCAGCCGCCGGCTGTGCCCGAGCTGGTCCTTTGCATCCCGTACACCGTCCCGCTGAACCTGCAAATTGCGAAGCGCATAGGTCAGATCCCAGTACGCGCGCTGTACCGCCGCGATGATATCGATCGACCGCTGGCGAAACTGCACATCCGTCAACGAGAGATTTCGTTTCGCGATCTCGATAACACGACGGTTTTGATCGAAGCTGCGGCCGCGGAAGATCGGCTGCGTGATGCTGAACGTCAGATTCGCATTGTTCTGCGGACTGAGGATCGAGATCGGATTGTTCGTTGTCAGACGGGTGTTATTAAAGTCGCCGCGAAGCACGGTTCCGAAGCTCGGTATATAACCCGTGATGCCGGCATTCCCGACGAGCGAACCCTGCGTCGTTGTCTGATTCGTACTGAAGATACTGACGTTAGGTACGGTCGACCGTTCGTAGAACGTCTGGCCCGTAAGCCTGGGTTGGTAAACCCCACGTGCGGCGATGAGATCGTACTCCGCGATCCTTACGTTCTTTCGAGTGACCTCGATGTCCTTATTGTTTTCGAGCGCGAGCGTGACCGCCTCGTTCAGCGTTAGCGGCCTCTGGTCAGTCATGTCGACGCCCACTCGACCGAGATCGGGCAAGCTGCGATCTTCCGAACTGTAATTCGGCGCGATCGCCGGCACGCCCTGGAGTTTTTCGGGCGTCACCTCCTGTTTGTCGTCGACCGGCGGTGTCGCGACTGGAACGGGCGAAGGCGTCGGAGTCGGCGACGGCGTAGGATCCTGCGCTGCGGCAGACCCAAAGATCGATAGAAACAATATCAGTGCGAATAAATGCGTTTTCATAAACACCTTTTCAAATAATTCTCGATCGGTGCAAGCGACGTGTCTTTCGAAACGGCTGCGACATAGTTGTCCGGACGAAGCAGTAAGTTGAACGACTCCTCCGTCCCGAAGATCTCAGCCACTCGTGGATAAATTGGTATTCGGTGGCTGTCAACGTAATCTGAAAATTCCGCGCTCAACCTGTCGTCAGGTTGGTTACCCACTCCATCGGAGAAAGTAAGCAAATGAAACTTCGGCTCGCGCAGCTTGTCGTAGACGCTCTCGCCGTCGGCGACAAAGTACGGTAAGCGGTCGCCGGCTTTCACGTCCAGATCGCCGCCGCCGGACCTATTACTGAGCGAGCTGTCCCGGTAGTTGATCGCGATCTGCGAGATGCGGGGGAACACGAACTTACGTACGGCGTCGAAGCTGAAGGCCGCACCGGCGACGTAGGGAAAAACGTGCATCCGTAAATAAGAGAGGATCGGTTCAGGACTCGCGACAAGATTGAAGAAGCGGTCGGTCGTCTTCAACAGATTCTCCGCGTTCGCTAGCCGTTCCTCGTTATAACTCTCAAGCAGCTTCTCACCGCATGAACCGCGCAAGACCATCGCAAGTTTCCACGCAAGGTTGTAGCCGTCTTGAATACCGGTATTCATCCCTTGCGCTCCGGCAGGACTGTGAATATGCGCCGCGTCGCCGGCGAGAAAACACCGGCCTTCCGAAAACCTGCTTACGTGACGCGTGTGGACCTTGTAAGTCGAGAACCAGTTTACGCCGGTGATGTCGAGCGCCATCTCCGAATCGCGCTTGATCTGCTCTTCGATCTCCTCGTAAAGAACCTCACCCTCGTCTTTTGAGAACTCTTCGGGAAATGTGCCGACGATTCGCCATTGCCGGTCACCGGTCATCGGGAAGAAGGCGAGCAGGTTATTCTTCATCAGTACAACGGTCACCGCGTCGTGGCTTAGTTCCCAATCGAGTTCGACATCCGCAACGTAGAACATCCGCTCGAACGTGCTTCCTTCAAATGAAAGTCCAAGCGCGTGACGAACCGGACTTTTCGCTCCATCGCAGCCGACAAGGTACTTGGCATCGATCGTTTCACTTTCACCTTCCGGGGTTTTGACGATAGCGTGCACGCCTGAGGAGTCGTGACTGAAGCTCTGCAACTCAGTCAACCATTTGACTTCTTTCCCGTGTGAACGGATGTGGTCATGGAGGAGTTTTTCGTGCTTTCCCTGTTCGACGAGCAGCACGAACGGATACGGACTCATACCGATTCCGATGTCGCTGAAGTCGATCTTGCCGCGAACTTGTCCGCCGACGATCAGTCGCGCGCCCTCAGCCTTCCATCCGAGATCGACGAGCCTGTCCGCCAAACCTATCTGTTCATAGATCTCGAGAGTGCGAGCCTGAACGCCTATAGCTTTCGAATACGGAGTAGTCGTTTCCTTCCGATCGACGATCATAACATCGACGCCGTAACGGATAAGCTGACACGCCATGGCGAGGCCAGTCGGTCCGGCTCCGATTATGATCACGTCTGTTTTTGAAGACAGCGACATCTAAGTAATCATTCCTGCTCTGCGTACTCGGGAGAGCTCTGCGTGACACTGATTTCTTTCTCACGCAGAGCTCGCGGAGTACGCAGAGTAAACTCTATGTCTTACTAAAAAACGAACTCGTCGCAGTTTGGAATCTCCGCTTCACGCCGCTGAAAAGCCAATCGGACGCACGCCCGATCCGTCTGAACAACTTCCACTCAGCAGCGTCGTCGAAGAGTGAGTAGAACACCGGAACAGCAAGCAGCGTCAGCAACAAACACAGCGACTGTCCACCGACCACGAGCACGCCGATCGAGCGGTTCGTTCCCGAGCCGGCGCCCGTCGAGACGACGAGCGGGATCATACCCGCAACGAGCGCGATCGTCGTCATGAGGATCGGCCGCAAGCGGTCGCGGTTCGCCTGTATGATCGCGTCGTAACGGTTCATTCCCTGCGAGCGAAGGTTCATCGTGTGGTCGATCTGCAGGATGGCGTTCTTTTTCACGACGCCGAAAAGCAGCAACAAACCAAGACCCGAAAAAATGTTCACCGTCTGGCCAGCGATCAAAAGACTGACGATGCCGAACGGGATCGACAACGGCAGGGTCAGCAGGATCGTGACCGGATGGATGAACGATTCGAACTGCGCGGCGAGCACGATGTACATAAAGACGAATGACAGGACTATCGCCAGCGCGAAGTAGTAAAGCGACTTGCCCAGCTCTTTCGATTGCCCGACATAACCCGTCTGGTAGCCTGGTGGCAGACCGAGAGTTTTCACAAACCTGTCGATCTCACCCGTGATGCTGGTCGCCGACCCGCCCGGTCGCGTGTTCGCAAGCAGTGTGACCTGACGCTGACGATTGGTACGATCGATCGAACTGGGCCCGGTTCCGCTCGAGACCGTTACGAGCCTGTCCAGCGTCACCCAGCCGAGCTTCGCAGACGGAACGATGATGCGCTTCAGTCCCTCGACGTCGCTACGATACGCGTTGATCGCTCGCACATGGACCTCATACTGATCGGTACCTTCGTTGAAGGTTGTAGCTTCCTGTCCCGCCACCAGTGTGTTCAATGCCTGCGACACATCACCGATGCGAACTCCCAGATCCGCCGCAACATCGCGGTCGATCTCAAGCCGGACTTCCGGCTTGCCGCTGATAAGTGTCGAGTCGACGTCAACCGCGTCGGGGATCGTCTTCATCTTTTCGAGGATCTTCGCTGAATATTCCTCAAGCCGTCTGAGATCAGGCCCGGAGATCAGAAATTGAACGTTCGCATTTCTGAAACCGCCGCCCGAAAACGCCGCCACTTGCTGGACAGCCGTTCGGAGCTGAAGCTCGTCGGGGAACTTTTCCTTATTCGAAAACAGGTCGCGTGTTGCGGCCATCATATCTTCCTGCGACAGGTCGCGATCCTCGATCGGCGAAAGCTTGACGTAGATCGATCCGCTGTTTACAACCTGCTGCTGTCCGCCGCCAACGGTAACGAGTGTGTCGGTCACGCCCGGCATCTTCCGGATCTCCGTCGCCGCTCGTTCGAATATCTGGGCAGTCGCTCCGAGACTCGAGCCTTCTTTCGCTCTGATCGTGACCTCAAACTGCGACTGATCATCGACCGGAAGAAAATTCTTTCCAACGAACATGAACAGCGGAGCGATCGATAGAAAGACAAGAACACAGAGCGTCACGATCACCCATCGATGACCCATAGAAAATCGCAGCAGCCACGTATAGACTCTGTCGACGTGACGGAACCAACTCCCGTGTTTCGAATCGCTCTCTTCGATCGCTACTCGCTTATCCCGATCCCGATGTGCTTCGTCATCAGCTGCAATCGAGACTTCATCCAGGTCGCTTGAGACCTGGGATCTCGGACTCGGGACCTCTTCGCCGACGAGCTTCGACTTCGGACGCTTGATCAGACGAGCAGCGAGCATCGGCGTCAGCGTGAACGAGACGAGCAGGGAGATGCCGACAGCGAACGAAGCGGTCAAGCCGAAGCTCGACATGAACTTTCCGACGATGCCCTGCATGAAACCGATCGGAACGAATACCGCCATCAGCGAAAGCGTCGTCGCCATAACAGCGAGACCGATCTCACGGGTTCCCTCGATCGCCGCCTGGAACGGCTCCATCCCTTTTTCTTCGATAAACCGGTAGATGTTTTCCAGTACGACGATCGCGTCATCGATAACGATACCGACCATCAGGGTGAGGGCCAGCATCGTGATTGAGTTCAGCGTGTAGCCCATCGCATACATTAGAGCGAACGTCGAGATGATCGAAGTCGGGATCGCGAGGGCGGCGATGAACGTCGCCCGGAAATTCCAGAGAAACAGAAAGACGACGATCGAGGCGAAGATCGACCCGAGAATAAGGTGTTCCTCGATCGCATTCAGAGAGTTCTCGATAAATATCGAGTTGTCGCCGATGATGCGCATCTCGAAACCTTTTGGGAGAGTTGGTTCGATCTCTTTCAGTCGGTCTTTGATCTCATGCGCGACGGCGACTGTGTTCTGGCCCGATTGTTTGGCGACGATCAAAGTTACCGCCGGCTTCCCGTTCAGACGGGCCTCAGAACGAATTTCTTCTGCACCGTCCTCGGTATAACCAAGGTCCTTAACCCTCACCTGGTAGGTTCCACGCGTGGCGACGACGACGTCATCGAACTCGGACGGTTTCTGGATCTTGCCCATCGTCCGGACGCTGGTTTCCTTCTGGCCTTCATCAAGCCGGCCGCTCGGAAATTCGACGTTCTGGATCCTGAGTGCCGCGGAGACTTCCGCCGGCGTGACGTTGTACGCACGCATCTTGTCCGGGTCCACCCAGACGTTTATCTGCCGTTCCTGTCCGCCGATGATCGTGATCTGCCCGACGCCATTGACCGACTCGATGCGCTCCTTGATGCGATTCTTTGCGACCTCGGTGACTTCGCGAAGCGACGTTGGAGCCGAAACCGAAATTCTAAG
Source organism: Pyrinomonadaceae bacterium (assembly GCA_036375155.1). Classification (GTDB taxonomy): domain Bacteria; phylum Acidobacteriota; class Blastocatellia; order Pyrinomonadales; family Pyrinomonadaceae; genus OLB17. The sequence continues at coordinate 260 of DASUSJ010000121.1, read as the reverse complement.
AACAGGCGCGGCGTCGGTATCGAGCTTCTGGACGGTCGGCTGCTCGGCAGTGTCCGGAAGATTCGGTATCACGGTCTGCACTCGATTCTCAACTTCCTGCGCGGCGACGTTCACGTCCTTTTCCAGAACGAACTGTACGAACACCTGCGAGATACCCTCGACAGAAGTCGAGCGCAATTCGTCGATTCCGCTGATCGTGTTGACAGCCTCCTCGACCTTCTCGGTGATCTCGGTCTCGATCTCTTCGGGCGATGCGCCGG
>DASUSJ010000120.1:0-8902 GCA_036375155.1 Pyrinomonadaceae bacterium | reverse complement strand
TCGGAAACTTCGATATTGACCTCGCCGTCGTTGACCCCCGTTAGCAAGGTGATCCGGCCGCCGCTGAGCATCGCGTCGCGGGCGTTCAATATCAGGTTCGTAAATACCTGTTGCAGCTTCCCGCCGTTTCCGAAGATCCGGGGAGGTGTCTTCGTGTAATCCTTCACGATCTCAACATTCGATTTCCGGAGCTGGGGTTCGAGTAGCTGGAGGGTATCGTCAAGAAGCTTGTTTACGTCGATCTCGGCCGATTCGACGATATTACCGGTGCGGGAGAAATTCAGGAGATTGCCGACGATGTTCGTTGCACGGTCCGTCTGCCGCTGCATCTTCTGGAGCAGGGCATGTTTCGGATCGGTCTCGGGGATCATGCCGAGGAGCATCTGCGTGTAGCTCGACACACCGGTGAGCGGCGTATTCACCTCGTGTGCGACCCCGGCGGCGAGCAAGCCGATGCTGGATAACTTTTCGCTTTGCTGGAGAGTTTCTTCAAGCTTGATCCGCGACGATACATTTTCGAGCACGATGATCGCTCCGGTCTGAGCACTCGACACCGAACGAAGCGGGGCAACCGCAACATTCAGGATCAGCGACGAACCGCGACTGTCGTAGGTATGAAGCTTGTAGGCATTTCGGATCTCGGTAAGATGCCATTTCGATTTTCCGAGAATGTTGCCGAGATTGAGTGCGAAGCTCTCGTCAAAAACTTCCTCGACGAGTCGGCCGACGGATTCTTCGCGGCTGAGGCCCATCATCTCTTCGAATGTCGTATTACAGCGCGTGATCCTCCCGTCCTCATCAACCGCCAGCAAACCGACGTTGACCGATTCGACGATCGACTCATTGAATTCCTTAAGAAGTGCGAGTTCTTCTGTGTGCTGCTGCTGTTCCTGGTAAAGCCGGCTGTTCTCGATGGCGACGGCGATGTAGCCAGACACTGTTCGAAGTATCTCCAGATCCTCTGACGAGAGAAGCGAACCATCACTGGCTCGTCCAAGACCGATCACCGCTACCATCTTGCTTCTCACGACACACGGCACGAAGTAATGCAGCTCTTGTCTCACAGGGACCTTGCTCCCGTTACCGTTACCGTTTGTCGGGACAGTTTCGTTCTCCAGAAGCTCCATCTCGTCCGCACGAACAATTCCTTTTTCCGCCGATTTCGTTCGGATCATTTGACGGAAATCCTGCGGTATACGAAATGTCTCACTAAGTCCGGACGATTTTGCGAGCTTATAATTACCGTCACTGCCCTCGATGAAGACCGCCACTTTCTCGACACCTAGCACCTGCTTGAGCCGCTCGGTCAGCGCATCGAGAAGCGGTTCGAGCGCAGTTGTAGCGGACAGCGTGCGCCCGAAATCCAGGAGGCCTTGTCGCAGATCGTACCGCTCGCCATAAAAGAAGCGGTCGGCACGCTCTTGCAGGAAATTCTTCAGCGGCTCGCTCAGCATTACGATCCCGGCCATCGCGATCACCGCGATCAATGCACGCAGCGTGATCTCGGTTGCTGAAAGATTACTGCCGACAGCGAGGAATACCAGGCCGAGTGCAACAGCACCGATCATCATCGCGATCGCGACGGTCGTCATCGCGTAAACCAGGGCGCGACGCACAACGACGTCGACGTCCATCAAACGGTATCGAACGACGGAGTGTCCGAAGCTTAGCGGAATCAGCGCGAGCGGCAACGTTGTTAGAGCAGCCGAGATTGTGTCGTCGGGAAGATAAACAAACCGTCGCGCGATCTGGAAAATCAGGATCGGAACTATCGAAAAGATCGTTCCCCACATCGCCCACTTCAGCCGCTGGCGGACGACCGTCTGCCGGTTGCTCAGGAACCGCCATAGCAGCACGCTCGCACCGATCGAGATGCCGGCAACGAAGTGCGCTAGAAGAACCTGGTTGAGGATGGGGAAGATCTTATTGGAAGCGGCAAAGTTTCTGAATGCAGATGCCACGCCCTGAACGGGAAAGAGGGGTCCGAGCGAAAACACGAGCGTTATTAACACCAGGAGCGTCGCTGGCACATAAAGTGCGAACGTCTTCCACGGCCGCCTGTCCAAAACCTGGCTATGGACCGGATAGCGAAGACAGAAGTGCAAGAAGAGCGGTGCGAAGAACGCGAAAGCGATGTCATCAAGAAGATTGACCGCGAGGTCGAAGTCCTGACCCAGATTCAGCGATCGGTAGACGTGAAACACGAACGCGGCAAGACAAACCATCGCGAAGTGCAGCACAAAGGGCGATCGGCTTCCCTGTTTGAAGAGGACGAAGATCCCGACGCCGAGCCAGATCAATCCGACGACGGTCAAAAAAATGATCGACGGCGTCCACCGCGGAAGCGTATCGATGTTTCTCAGATCTGCGTAGTAGAAGTTGTTCGAGAAGGAATAGGCGGGTTTCTGGTAGTAGTAAGTTAGCGTCCCTCCGACGCCGGCCGCGTCGAGATACATCGGAATGTCAGCGACCGAGACGACCTCATCGAAAGTCTCGCCATCGAGGCTTATTGTCAGCAGCCTGTCACCCGGCGAGATGCCTGCCCGCGATGCGGCAAGACCTTGGGTAACCTTTTCGGCGTAGATGCCGCCATTCCTCTGGACCCACAGTACGCCGTCAGTGGGCGGAAGCTCGTGGTAAGCCCTTTGCGACAAGTTGAGAGCTCCGCCGGCAACGAGCAAGACCGTCACCACCAGCCATATCAAACTCCAACTTGTCAGAACCTTAACCTTCATCAACGAAAGACAAACTTTTCCGAGCGTTAATCGAGGCAATAGCCGTTCCAGCTACCGGCAAGCTCTAAGTCCTGCAGTAAGACTGAGATTATCAACGACATCCACCTTCCCGCTCCATTTTCGCACGTTCCGGCCCGGCTGCTTATTCAATTTTTCGCTCGACAATCCAAGATTTTGGACACAAAAAAACCGCAGATCCGTTCAGACAAACGCGAGCTAAAATCGGGTGCTCCAGCGAAGATCTGCCTTTATCTACGGCCGTTGTTACTGACTTAGAACCGGACCAGAATGCTGCCCCGCACCGCTCGCCGATGCGAATTAAGCCGCAGCCCGCCGTCTTCAGCGAGCACGCCGGACTGAAAATCGAAAAGGTTACGGGCATCGACCATTGCTTCCGCATGGAACGGAAGGCCGAGAGTCGGCAGGCTCTGGGTGACTAGAACGCTCAAACTTGGGTCGTATATCGCGAGTCGGCCGTGGAACGGATCGATCGCAAATACAGTAGCCTGCGGCGAAAGGCGAAAGACGGTTTTGACGTTCGTTCCGGTTTTTAGATCAGCCTCGAACTGACCAAAGAAGGTCTGGAATACGTCGTTTTCGAACAGCTCACCTGGGTTCGTTATCGCACCGGTCGAAAGCTTCTGTCCGTTCCCGAGGCTATAGCCGGCAGCCGTACTGAAGCGGCCGTTCAGCCGACGAGAATAGACAAGCCTGAAACCACGTGCCGCCCCCTGCTGATTGCCGACAAACTCGGTGAACACCGTACCCGCCGGCGAGCTGAAGTCGTAACTGCTTACTCCAACACCACGAGACAGCGTCGTATCAAAGAATACATTCGCCTCGATGCTCGAATTGTTGTCGAGCACCCTCTCTACCCCGAATTCCAGGCGGTTGCTTTTATTCAAGATCGGCTTGCCCGATTCGATAACGAAATCATCGATCGCGACCGGATCGCGGAACGTCACCTGCGAATCCTCGAGTTCGATCGCCTTCGACCACGTTCGTTCCTCAGTGTGGGACGTGAATGCCGACCGGAATCGAGTCTTCGCATCCAGGTCGAACTGAAAGCCGAGACGCGGGCTGACCGAGAAATCGTCTCCTGCACCTACGAACCGTGCGTAATCGACTCCAAAGACAACGATCACGCCCTCACGCACCTTCCACTCGTCCGATGCCTGGAATGAAAACTGTCCGACAGACTTTTCCTCGCCACCAGCAATGAAGGAGCCCAACGAGCCTATAGAACTTGCTACACGGATCTGATGATCTTCGATTGGGCGGAACTTAGTCTGGATCTCAAAACGCTGTGGAGCATTCTTACCGATGCCGGTCTGCCCGGCAAGCACGACTTCAGCGTCTTCCGAAACCGGTAACAGCGTCGCAAAATTAAGCCCGGCATTGCCGCCATCTGCCGACCCGCCGAAATATGTTTCCGCAACCGATTGAGTGGCGCGCTTCCCGCGCTCGTCGGTTATTTCCGGAAGAGCTTCCTCGACGGTAACCCGACCGTCGGCGGTCGGCGCATCACCTTCGGTATTCTGATAGATCGAGCGGCTCGTCTGGGCGGAGCGGATCACCCACTTAGGATTATTCCGGTCGAGCCGCTTTTCTGGAAGGGTGTTACCACCACCCGCACGCTCGAGCTTGAACCCGTATGTTAGCTGGGTTGCTCCATTGACCTGAACTTCGGATAGAGTGATGGGATTGTAGCCTTGAGCGACCGCAAATATCGTGTAGGTTCCGGGAAGAATTCTCGCGATAAAGCTGCCGTCGGCGGCCGAGCGAACCTGCTTGAGCACGCGCGACGTTCCAGCTTTGAAGATCGCGACCGTCGCGTCGGCAATTGGGTTGCCCCCATCGTCCTTCACCACGCCCTTGATCGTCCCGAGATTGGCCTTTACAGACAACGGAGTAACGGGAGGTTCGGCGGCAAAGCCTACCGACGCAACCGCCAGCATCACTACCAGTAATCCGGGGATGAAAGTTGATCGAGTAAAACCCATCAAAAAGTGCAAATCTAATGCGTGAATCACGCCCAACGAGACTCGTTCGAATGCAAACAAAGGTTGTAGCAGAAGCGCTACGTTCCGAGCGACCCTTGTATTTTCCGAGCAAATATCAAATGTGTCAACCCACTGAAGACAAGTGTCGTTGGGCAGTATGATGCGGTCAACCTTGACAAAGTTGGCACCGCCGCTAGAATAAAAATCTGGCTTTTCGGCGTGATTCGGAGACGTGGCTGAGTGGCTGAAAGCGGCGGTTTGCTAAACCGTTGTACTCCAAAAGGGTACCACAGGTTCGAATCCTGTCGTCTCCGCCATTTCAAACTGAGATCCGAGTTCGCGCATTCGGCAAGTATTGGCTGTCAAATCCAGAGTTTGATAGCCTTTCGTTTTTCTGCACTCTTACCCACGCAAATGACCCTTCGCCGGAGTATCGTTATCTACGGCCTCACCATGGCGGCCCTACTTGCGCTGCTGAAGTTGATCGAATACCAGTTTTTCATTCGCGACCTTTCTCTGGAGATGTACCTCGGACTGGTAGCCGTTATCTTTGTCGTTCTCGGGGTCTGGGCAGGAACGCGGCTCACCCGCGTGAAGATCGTCAAAGTCGATCCTGATTTTGAGGTCGACGCAGAGCAGGTCAAGCGGCTGGGCATTACGAAACGCGAATATGAGGTTCTTTGTCTGATCGCAGCGGGATTGTCGAATCAAGAGATCGCAGACAAGCTTTTCGTTTCTACGAGCACGATAAAAACTCATACGTCGAGTATTTTTCAGAAACTGGACGCCAGCCGTCGCACGCAGGCAATCCAGAAGGCAAAGGAGCTCCGCATCCTGCGGTAGAACTTTCGTATGAATTAACTCAAATATCCACAATTCATACTTTCAGCCGATGGTCTCACCGACCGGAGGTAGCTTACTATCGCCCCGTGAAATCCAAACTGCAGGAGGAGAAAATATGAACACGACTTTACGAAACGTTCTGGCCGTCGTTGCGGGGCTGATAGCCGGGAGTATTGCCAACATGGGGCTCGTCTTGCTGGGTAGTAATTTAGTGGCCCCGCCAGCCGGAGTTGATCCTACGAACGTGGAGAGCATTAGGACCCATATCCATCTATACGAGGCAAAGCATTTCATCTTTCCGCTTCTGGCTCATGCCCTGGGGACCTTAGTTGGCGGATCGGTCACATCCCTGATCGGCGGCAGCAAGAGATTGATGCTGGCCCTAATTGTCGGCGGTTTCTTCTTACTGGGCGGAATCGCGGCTTCTTTCATGATTCCCGCCCCGGCCTGGTTTATCGGCGTCGACCTTTTAATTGCGTACATACCCATGGCCTGGCTTGGATGGAAGATCGCCGGTCGCGGCTAGGAGAACCCTTATGCAGAGGATAGTGATCGTCTACGGCTTGATCGCAGGATTCATCGCGTCGGTCCTCCTGTCGCTTTGGATGTACTTTTTTCATCAAGGCATCGTAAATCTCGACAACGGCGAGCTGGTAGGTTACGGCTCGATGATCATCGCGCTCTCGATGGTCTTTTTCGGTGTCAGGTCTTATCGCGACAACCAAAATGGCGGCGTCATAAGCTTCTGGAAGGGGGTTAAAGTCGGACTGCTTATCAGCCTGATAGCGGCGGTTGTCTATGCAGTTGGCTGGGAGATCTACATGCTGATCAGCCCGGATACGGTCAATCGCTTTTTCGACAGCTATACCGAACACGCGCTCAACAAACTTCGTGAAGGCGGTGCGACACCCGAGGAAATGGAACGCACCATACATGAAATGGCCGGTTTCCGCGAGATGTACAAAAATCCCCTCATCAGGCTTGGAATGACCATGGTGGAGATCCTTCCGGTCGGTGTCGTCGTTACTTTCGTGAGTGCCGCGTTGCTTAGAAAGAAGGAGATGCTTCCGTCGCCTGAGCGGGTAACTTCCGGCTGATCACGATTCCCGCACGTATTAGCTATTTTTGGCAACCGACTTTAGAATCTTGCTTTATGTCAGTAAGAGTAAGATTTGCGCCGTCTCCCACCGGCTATCTTCATATCGGATCAGCTCGGACGGCGCTTTACAACTACCTTTACGCTAGAAAAACCGGTGGTAAGTTTCTTCTTCGGATCGAGGACACTGATCTCGCTCGCTCGACGGAAGAATCCACGCGATCGATCCTCGACGGGCTCGCGTGGCTTGGGCTTGAGCATGACGAAGAGATCGTTTTCCAATCGAACAACGCGGACAAGCATCGTGAAACGGCGAGACAACTGCTTGCCGAAGGCAAAGCTTACCGGGACTTTACGCCAAAGGAAGCCGTCACCGAAAAGACTGTGAAGGAAGCGATCGTTGAGCGCGCACGGCAGACCGAAAGAAACCATCGCGACAATCAGTTTCGTGACCTGTCCGAGGTCGAGAGCGAGACTCGCGTAGCGAGCGGCGAACCCTTCGCCATTCGCTTGAAGGTGCCGCAGGCTGGAAAGACCTCGTTCGAAGATGCAGTTTACGGCCTTCAGGAACGCGACTATTCCGACACCGAGGACCTGGTGCTTCTCCGCTCGGACGGGCATCCCCTGTACAATCTCGCCGTCGTCTGCGATGACATCGAGATGGGAATCACACATGTTATCCGCGGACAGGACCATCTAACGAACACGCACAAACAGCTTCTCATCTACCAGGCACTGGGAGTCACGCCGCCTAAGTTCGCGCATCTTCCGCTGATCCTCGCGCCGAACAAGGGTAAGCTCTCGAAACGAAAGCACGGCGAGGTAGTTTCACTGACGACCTATCGCGACAATGGGTTCGTTCCGGCGGCGTTTCGCAATTTCCTCGCATTGCTCGGCTGGTCCGCAGGCGAGGAGAAAGAGATCTATTCTCTCGAAGAACTGATAGAGAAATTTTCGCTCGATCACATTCACCGCTCGAATGCGATCTTCAATTTTCACGAAAATGATCCGCGCCACTGGACCGACGACAAGGCTCTTTGGATGAACGCCGAGTACATCCGCACAATGCCTCTCGAAGAATTGCTTCCGCTCGTGAAGGCCGAATTGAAATCGGCGAAGCTTTGGAGAGAGGAGTACAACTCGATTTCAGATTTGGGATTTGGGATCGCGGATATGGCCTCGCAAAAGGGTGACGCCGGGGACAGCGAACAAATCTCAGATCCGGCATCCCACACCCAAAATCAAGAATGGTACGAACGCACCGTCGACCTGATCCGACAGCGTTTCTTCACCCTGAAGGATTTCTCCTCGCAGGGACGTGCCTATTTCAGCGAGGATTACGATTTTGACCCGGCCGCTGTCGCAAAGAACCTGACAAAGTTTCCCGACCTGCGGGAATGGCTACCGGAACTTGCCGACCGATTTGAGGCGGAATTCGACGACACCGAGCGTATGGGCTCGTCCAGGGCCTTCACCGAAGAACACATTGAGATCGTCGTCAAAGCTTTCACCGAGGAAAAGGGCACCAAGCTCGGTGTCATCATGAATGGGGCGCGTACACTGCTGACCGGTGTCGCGGTCGGACCGTCGATGCTTTCGGTTTTTGAGACGATCGGAAAGGATCGAACGATCATGCGCCTGCGGAGTCAGGTCGCCTGGAACGCATGACAGTCTGATGCCCGCAATTGAACTCCTAAATCTCGCAAAGGTTTTTGGCTCAAAGAGAGCCGTGGATGATGTAAATCTGATAGTTGAAAAGGGGCGGATATTTGCGTTGTTTGGTGCCAACGGCTCGGGCAAGTCAACGATCATAAATATGATGACCGGCTTGCTTAAACCGACCAGCGGCTCGGTCAGGATCCTGGACACGCCGGTCGGCCATTACAACATCGAGCTAAAACGGAAAATAGGCGTGCTGCCGGAGAGACTTGCTCTTTTCGGCAGCCTTTCAGTTTGGGAACATATCCGTCTCGTCGGCGAGACCTATGGACTCGAGGTCGGGGAAGCAACCTTTCGGGGTGAACAACTTTTGCGATATCTCGACCTTTGGGAAGATCGTTTCACGAAGATCGAGCAGTGTTCATTTGGAATGAAGAAAAAAGCCTCGCTTGCTCTCGCTCTGATCCACAATCCCGAAGTCGCTTTTCTGGACGAACCGTTTGAGGGTGTTGATCCGATAGCTTCACGTAACATCAAAGCTGCGATCGAGTCCGCATCCGCGAAAA
>DASUSJ010000119.1:0-20032 GCA_036375155.1 Pyrinomonadaceae bacterium | reverse complement strand
GTCCTCAAATCTACCTTTCACGGTTTCATCGAATGGGAATCGTCGCGGTTCGTGGTCGATGAGCTGTCGATTGTCGGCTCCCGTTGCGGGCGGCTTGCACCCGCAATCGATCTTCTCGCATCCAACCGGATAAGTGTCGAGAGCTTGATAAGCGACGAGTTCAAACTGGATGACGGCGTTAACGCTCTCTACCACGCCGAAAAACGCGGTGTTCTAAAGGTCTTGCTGGCCGCTTAGCTCAACGCGGCCGAGCGTGCGGGATTCGTTTCTTGTTTTGATATAATCGGCACTACATTTGCGGTGGCTTTCGACCTGACGTTAAGGAGAGGTAATTATGTTTGAAATCCGGACGACGCTATTTCGGTTACGATCCCTGATGTTTTTGATGATCCTGAATGTTTCGGCTGCGGCGGCGTTTGCTCAGGTAACGCCGGTTCCGCCGAAAACGGAGTCAGATACCCTGTCGGCTTCGTTTGCCGAGGTCGTCAGAAAAATGGGCTCGGCGGTCGTCAGCATTGATACCAAGGGAAAGGCTCCGGATGTGACGACCCGCGGCGACGGCAAGCCGGGCGATTCCGACGAGATTATGGAATTTTTTCGCCGGCAGATACCACGGCGACCGGCTTATTCGGTCGGGAGCGGCTTTTTCGTAGACAAGAACGGTCATATCCTCACGAATTACCACGTCGTCGAGGATGCCGCCAAGATAACCGTCAAGCTGGATTCAGGTGAAGAATTTCCCGCGACAGTCGTCGGTGTCGATGAAGAAACCGACGTCGCGGTCCTGAAGGTCGACGCCGGCCGCGAAACCCCTTTCGTAAAGCTTGCGGATTCGAACCAGGCGCGTGTCGGTGACTGGGTGCTGGCTATCGGTTCCCCGTTCGGCCTTAACCGAAGCGTTACCGCCGGCATTATTTCCCAGTTAAATCGCGAAACGCCTTCGACATCCGTATTTCAGAAGTTCATTCAAACCGACGCGGCGATAAATCGCGGAAACTCGGGTGGGCCGCTCGTGAATATGAACGGGGATGTCATCGGCATAAACTCACAGATCGCGACCTCAACCGGAGATTACAACGGTGTCGGCTTCGCGTTGCCGTCGAATGAAGCAGCGTATGTCTTCGACCAGATCCTCAAAAGCGGCAAGGTCCGCCGCGGTTATCTGGGTGTAGGTCTGGAGACGGTCAAATCCGAGTTCGCTTCGGTCTACGGATTGAAGGAGGCGAAGGGTGCGATCGTCGTCGATTTGCGCGATCCCCAAAGTGCCGCAGGTATCGCGGGTCTCAAGGTCGGCGATGTGATCGTCGAGTTCAACGGACAGAAGATCGACGGTGCTCAGGACCTGATCGCCAAGGTTTCGGCGACCTCGCCGGACAATTCGGTGAACGTTGCTTATCTTCGTGAGAACGGTACCGGACTCGATCGCCGAACGACGGCGATCCGGCTTGGTGAAAGACCGCTCCGGCCAAAGCCCGAAGAGAGTTCGCGGACTCGTTTACCCCTCGAAAAAACGAACGAGGAAGCAAAGCCGTTCGGTCTGACGCTGGTCGATCTCACGCCGACGCTTGCGGCGACGCACAAGCTCGAGGGCCAGAAAGGTGTGCTCGTAAAAGAGATAAACCCGGAGAGCTTTATTGCCGATGTGAAATTGTCGAATGGCGTGGAGGCTCTTGGCGAAGGGGATCTTATACAGCGGATGAACCGCTTACCGATCACGGATGTTAGGTCATTTAACGCGGCGGTAGGTAAGCTTAGGAAAGGCGACGCTGTAGTACTCCACGTTCTGACTTTTGATGCGCGACGGGGTCTGCAGCTGAAGGTCGTTCAATTCACGGTGCAGTAAAACTTAGTCCCAAGTCCCAAAAGTCCCAGCGGTCCCAAGTTGCGTTGCGTAACTTGGGACTTTTGCTTTGTTCCCAAATCCAGGTGCCTTCGGCCCCCTCCGCAGTCGCAACGTGACAAGTCCCCGAGGGAGCCATGGTGCAAGCGCTGATTTGCGTTGGTGAATCTCTAACCGTAGACTTTTGGACAAAGACACAAACAACTCATCAAATCCAGAACCAAGAAACCAGAAATAAAGAACGGTCTATATGGCAAAGGCAAAAGAAGCGAAGATCAAGAACAATTCCAAAGCAAAATTAGCGACCTACCACAATTACATCGGCGGCGAATGGGTGAAAAGCTCCTCAGGGGAATGGTTTGAAAATATCAATCCGGCCGACACGTCGGACGTGATAGGGCGTTTCCCTTTATCGAACACGGATGATGTCGATCAAGCGGTGGCAGCGGCGAAAAGTGCGGCAACTAAATGGCGCCGGACGCCGGCTCCGAAGCGCGCCGAGCTGCTTTTTAAGCTCGGTGAGATTCTGCGTGAGAACAAGGACCGTTTCACGCGGGACATGACCCGCGAGATGGGCAAGGTCTTGAAAGAAGCCGGCGGTGACGTACAGGAGGCCATCGACTGTACGTATTACACGGCAGGCGAGGGTAGGCGACTTCACGGGTTCACGACTCCTGCGGAGATGCCGAATAAGTTTGCGATGTGTGTCCGGCAGCCGGTGGGTATCTGCGGACTCATCACTCCGTTCAATTTTCCAATGGCGATCCCGTCCTGGAAGTTGATCCCCGCATTGGTTTGCGGAAATACGGTCGTTATCAAGTCGGGTGAAGATGTGCCGCTCTCCGCGTTGAATCTTGTAAAGGCATGTGAAGAGGCCGGGATCCCGAAAGGCGTAGTCAATCTCGTCAACGGCCACGGCTCCGACATCGGTCCGTCGCTCACCGGCCATCCGGACGTCCGTCTTATATCGTTCACGGGCTCCACCGAAACCGGCCGGATAATCGCCGAACAGTGTGCGCGCGACAACAAGATCGTGTCGCTCGAGATGGGTGGCAAGAACGCGATCATCGTGATGGATGACGCAGACATTGATAATGCGGTTGAAGGTTCGTTATGGGGAGCGTTCGGGACGAGCGGGCAACGGTGTACGGCTTCGTCTCGGTTGGTCGTACATAAGAAGATCTACAAGAAATTCGTGACGAAACTGGTCGAACGAGCGAAGAATCTTCGTGTCGGTCCTGGGCTGGATTCGAAGACCGAAGTCGGACCGGTCATTCATGAGGACGCGATGCAAAAGATCCTCGGCTACGTGCATATCGGAAAGAACAAGGACGGCGCCACGCTCGCATGCGGCGGAAACCGCATTACGAAAGGCGATCTCAAGAACGGCTGGTTCATCGAGCCGACGGTTTTCTCGGATGTTGCACCGAAGCATCGCATTGCACAAGAGGAGATCTTCGGGCCGGTTACATCCGTCATTCCATTCTCAACGCTGGACGAGGCAATAGAAATCGTGAACGGTGTGAAATATGGTCTGTCGTCGGCGATCTACACGCAGGACGTCAACAAGTCGTTCTACGCGATGCAGGAGCTGTACACCGGCATCTGCTACGTGAATTCCGCGACTATCGGTGCCGAAGTTCATCTACCGTTTGGAGGCACGAAGGGCACGGGCAACGGCCATCGTGAAGCCGGCACGCAGGTCCTGGATATCTTCAGCGAGTGGAAGTCGCTTTACATCGACTACTCGGGCAAACTGCAGAAGGCGCAGATCGATGCAGTGGAAATATAACGCCCGGCATCACGCGCCGCGCATTCAACATTGCGACGGACAAGTTCTCGATAAAAGCTAAGCTGATTCGGGTCGGGTGCACTCCGTTGTTAGGCGGCGCGTGCGCTTACACGACTCTCTCTGCTTTCGGAACATCTGCTTCGACCAAGCAATCAAGCAACAGACTGTAATCACCGAAATCTTTTATCACATGCGTTGCGCCCGCTCGGCGTAACTTTTTCGCCCCCTCACCGCTACCTATACCTAAGAACGGACACCTGAGGTTGCGAGCCGTACGAACATCCCACAATCCGTCACCAACACTGACAACCCTGCCAAAATCATTTTGCTGATAGATCGTTTGTGCCTTCAGCACTGCCGCTCGCAAAATCTCTTCTCTCGTAAGGCCGTCATCCGCAAACGCGGCTGGATAATCATTCACGTCGATGCCCGCAGTTTTCAGTTTGAGGGTGGCAGAAACGCGCCAGCCGCCTGAAGCAATCGCAACTCGCCACTCCGGCTCCTGATTCAACCGCCGTAACATCGATGAAGCCCCGATGATTTCCGCAAAGAGCGAAGAATCTTGGGCGCGATAATCTTCCAACAGGCGGACGAAATGAGACTTGAACTTTAGCAACTCGGCTTCTTCGGGCTTGCGGTTAAACCTCTCCTGGAAAATATGGGACGTGATTGCGGAATCCGTTGTATGCGGGTATTCCGCCCAATCGGTGCTTATCTCAGTAATCGCGTGTGCGACAGCCAAAGCCTGCACAAAACAGATGTCGTCAACATGGTCAGTTTCGGTTAGCGTCCCGTCAATGTCGAAGATGGCTAGGTTCATGCTCAAGTTTTTCAGCTTTCGGGCTAAAGAAGCCGCCCAACGCCCGAAATCAGCGGCGCGCACGGGCAATCGGAGATAAATAGCAACGTGATTTGCGCGTCTGCTGCATGCCGATGTTAGGCGGCCGCTCTACGGACAGGAAACCGGCCTAAGCCCCCGCAGTATATGGCGGCCATCTCGCTCGGGCCAGTACCTCTAAAGCAACTTCCCGCAAAGGACGGTCACCGTTATCGACGCTAAAATCTTCAATCTTGGCCTCGTCTAAGATGGAGTCGAGTTCCGCCGTCCGCTCGAGGTGCCAGTCTAAGCCGGCGCCCTTTTCTCGCCCGCGCAGGCGTTGGCGCCGGAGGTCGAGATCAGCCGTGAGACGACAGACCTGGATTTCCGCGCCGGGGACACAGCGGCGGTACACTGCCAAGTCTGCCGGGCTTTCGATCACGCCCGCGATCACGAGACGTGTGGCCCCGGCTTCGAGGAAAGTCGGCAACACGCAAGAGAGATTGCGCTCAATGATCACCTCGTTAAAACGGCCTTGAGGCGGCCAGGAAAAAGACAGGGCGTCGCGTTCCACGCAGCCATGGGGAACTCTCTCGCCCGCAAGGATGTCATGGAGTTCTATCAGGACGGATGTCTTCCCGACGCCGACAGCGCCGGATATTGCTAGAAGTGGGAAGTGACTTAACATGATCGCATAGCCCGTTGAATTGGCCGCCTAACGCCTGGCATCACCCGCCGCGACGAACCGTGATTACAGCATAGTCTTGCGCATGAAAGCTACGCTATTGGCGGTCGGGTGCATGCCGTTGTTAGCCCGCGTGTTACCCGAAGCGCAGGCGACTCATCTTATACCTCCGCGACAATCCTAACGCCACGCCGAACGCGGTGAGCATGAGCGCCACGGCCACCCAGTTCGGGACACTCGGATGACCCGCCACGCTGACGACGGCCCCCGCGTGCCAAAACCCGCTCACCGAAAACGCCGCCGCATTCGCCCCGGCATGCACGCCCGAAGTCAGCCAGATGTTGCCCGTGAGGGCGTAAGCCAGACTCTGGACGATTCCGGCCAGCAGGAGGATGCAGATCCGCTCGAAGTTGAACTGTTCGTCCGCCAGGTGCAACGCCGCGAAAAGGACTGACGGAACGAGTACGCGGAACCAGAGGGGGCGGCGTTCCCAGAGTCGCATCGGGAAAGCCCGGTTAGCGGTCTCTTCCGTCACGGCCTGCATGAGCAACAGGAAGAGTGCGACGCAAAGAACTCCGGCGGCCGTGAGATGGTCGAAATGCGCATCTATCCGATCATGGATTGTCGCCGTGCCTTTTGAGAGCGCATGTATGTAGGGCCAGATGATAAAGGCGAAGCCTATGAGCATTCCGGCCACCAGGTCTATCAGCCGGCGAGGACTTGGCGCGAGTCCGAGGGGCGGGGCGTCCGAACCCTTGATCCAACGGTACAAAGCCCGCGTGAGGAAAATGACTCCGGCGGATAGTGCGACCAGTGCCGCTCCGTCGAACACCCCGACGGGGTCCCTGCCCCCGTGAATCGTTCTGCCGGTGAGTCTCCTGACCGAGGTAAGAAAGAGAACGGCAAGGGCAAAAATAAGCAGTTGGTGGGTGAGGAACACAGCCCAGAGATGACGCTTTAGAAATTCGGCCATTAAACTCACACCTAATAATGCGGCTCGCGCTCGGTCTCAGCTTCTCAGAAAGGTGGCGGGCTAACGGAAGGCCGATCACCGGCCGGGCCGGCACCGAGCCGCGCTCGACCGACAGGAACTATACCGCCGGCCCGGTCCGGTGCATTGGCGGGTTATGCGACATACGCCGCGTCGTTCGGAGAGTCGCGGACATCCCGAAACCGCTCGCGGACGCGCGCGAGCAAACGCTCGTCCTGCGTGATCACCGCGTATTCGGAGCTGTCGATCGCGCGGACGACCAGCCAAGGGCGCGTCTCGCTGGGACGGTACGCCTCAAAGTCCCCGTCGATGACTTGCAGCACGCCGCCCGCTAGGCGAAGCATCTCGGGGCCGGTCACTGAAGACTCGGCATCGCTGACGCGGTGTAGTTCTTCCGCGAGGTCGCCGGTGCACTCGACGTTCCGGCAGCGCCACGACGACGACTCCGCATCGGGCCCGGCGAGGCGGAGGATGTCGATCAGGTCGAACGCGAGGACGCGATCGCGAATGTCGTGGATCGTCACCGCCTGATGTCGCATAACGCTAGGCATCACCCGCCCGCACATAATGTGAGGGGCTTTCAATCTTGCGAATGACATCCGGGCTGATGCGGGTCGGGTGCATGGCGGCGCGGATTACGGCGACGAGCGGGCTGGGCGCCGTACCTCGATCTTCTCTCCCACCTCGATCACCATCAGATCCTCGCCGAGTTCCAACGGTCCCGTGTAGGTTTTGCGTGTCTGGAGAATCAGATCATGCTCAGTGGTAGTCGGCAGGACGAGATGTGAATACACCGCTAGCTTCGGCTTCACCCGGGAAAAGACTTCCCCCGCCTGCTCAGGCGTCACGTGAAGGGCGACAACGCTCTTTGCGCGCTCGGGAGGAACGCCCGCCCGCCGGAAGGTTTCTGGCGCGGCCACTTCGTGGATCAACACATCTACCCCGCGCGCGAACCGAACAAGGTTTTCAGAAACCCGGGTATCTCCAGACAACGCGACGGAATGCCCGCCATAATCGATCCGGTAGCCGAACGCTGGCTTGACCGGGGTGTGATCCACCTCAAACGCCGTGATCTTCACCCCACTCTTGTCGTACACCACGCCTTCACTGATCTCCTCGGCGAGGAGCACAACCCCGTCCGGCGCCGCACCCTCAGACAGCCGAATCCGGATATCATACTCGTACGCCCGTTCGAGGTGAGTCATCATGTTTCTGGTCCCCCGTGGACCCCATACATGGAGCGGCACATTGCGCCCGGGCGCCACCAGCCACCCCGTTAACCACAGATCCGGAAAGCCGACTACGTGATCGGAGTGCAGATGCGTGAGGAAGACCCCTTGCACATCCTGCCACCGTACCTTGAGCTGCGTCAGGCGTTGCAGGGCGCCACGACCTGCATCGAAGAGGAATTTTTGCCCCCCGGCTTCCACTAAGGTGCTTGGCCCAAAGCGGTGAATGACCGGCGGTGGGGAACCGGTACCCAGGAGGGTGACCTTGATACCCTGCCCTTGCACGCCAGGCGGGACAAGGATGACAACGAAGAGTGCGATTCCAATGACGCTGCGGACGATAGTTGAGAACATGTTACTCCTTCCTCAATTTGGAGCCTAGCGCCGGGGATAACGCGCCCGCCCGAGAGATTGCTGATGAAGGCCCCGCTGATGGCGGGTCGCGTTCATCCCCTTGTTAGGCTTCGCCTTACTCCCTAATTTGTGTTTCATTCGGTATCGTGAAAATGTCCTCACTCAAGTCGAACTCAAAATTATCGTATTCTAATGGCGGTCTCTCCGCCCCCTTAGAACTAAGGCTCGTTTGTAAGCCATTCTCTTTCCAGACTGTTATTACGGAATCATTACTCTCCAAAACATAACAGTCTTTGCCATTCACTTGCCTTTCACCAACGACTTCATATCCATCAAAGTTAAAATGCCACTTCTTAGCGTCCGCGTAATTGTTTTCGTCCCACTCACCTTTCTTCGGGCGGCGGATCGCCGTTTTAGTTTCCGGGTAATATTCATAATCATATTTCCCTTCGACATTGAAGAGCCGAACTAACTTAACGCCGTTGTTATTGTAATCGGAACGGTACGAGTAGTAATCTCTTCCGTTTTTCTTAAACTGAAAATACATCCGCTTAATGACGTGTCCTTGTATTACATAATCCTGGGCATAAGAATCATGGCGATTAGCTTTTGATAGAAGGTCGGCAACAATTGAAGCGGTGTCGTACTTATGAGTAGCCTCGCCAGTTTGCTTACGTACGTCACTGCTACTTTGGCAAGCGCAAAGTATATACGAGCAAATAAGAAGGAAGGATAGCTTTGCGTCCGTACTCATCGCAGAATCATTAATAAAGCGAAAGAAGCCTAACGCCGTGTTGAGCCGCGCGGGGCACGACTGCCAGATATTACGCCACCGTCACACCGCGTCGGCTCGAACACGAAGTTATGTTTCATTGTGTGATAGTTGGTCGCCGTACTTCACTAAAACGCATATAGGCCAGATTGCCTTGCGACTCTAGGCGACCAGTTTCCACTAGCTTCCGAACGCGCTGGGCGTAGAACAAGTCCGGAATTCCTCGGACTCGGTTCTCAAGATGTTGCATTGTGAGGCCTACAACCATGGCAACCTTGCGCCACCTCTGGTGTGCGTTAGCCATGAGCGCTTCGTCAATTGCCTCAAGTTCCCGTTCGCTCAGCTTTGCTACTAAAACTTCTTCTTCTGGCGTCAGAGGAGGATCAGGGATTGGTTTCTCTTCTTCCATGGCTTCGGTTTATGAAACATAACTACTTATTAACACCAATCGCCGTTGATAATATACGCGAATCCGCGTACTATCAACGGAATTTCCAAAGCCGAAACTTCTGGATCGAGCGCGCGGCTTGATACGTTTGAGGGACATGAACTACCAGACCGAACGGGCTTACGTAGCTTACATTCGTGACTATATCCTCTTTCACAATAAACGCCATCCGACAGACATGGGTGTCCACGAGATCCGCTCTTATCTCACGCATCCTGCTGTCGACAAGAACGTCGCCGCATCGATACAAAATGTTGCATTTATCTTTGCGTCTTTGCGTGAGCACCGGCGCTAATAGTCATTAACAGTGGTTTTCTCGCAAAGACGCTAAGACGCAAAGGTTTGAAAGTTCGAATTGTTTTCAGACTGCCGACGTTTCAATAGTTTGATAGGGAAAATGAAATTCTCTCGCACACAAGTTATCGGGGCGCTGGTTCTCTTTGTGACGATCCTTGTTTTCACATTGGTTCGTTTCGCGCTTTCATAAGGACCGGCTAGGTTCACGGCTCATCTGAAAAACGATCGTCCCGCCGTTCATTATTTCCGAATGCGTCAGGTAGCGACGATCCAACCGCTTACCGTTCACGGTGACGGATTTCACATAAACACTCTGATCGCTTTGTCCATCCGCGCGGATCGTCAGCGACTTCCCATTCTCCAGTTTGATCACCGCAGATTTTACGACCGGGCTGCCGAGCGCATATTGATCGGATCCCGGTGCGACCGGATAAAAACCAAGCGCCGAGAACAGGTACCACGCCGACATCTGGCCGCAGTCGTCGTTGCCGCCGAGGCCGTCGGGTGTCGGGCGGTACTGGTTCTTGAGGATCATCCGCACGCGTTCCTGGGTTTTCCATGGTTCATCGGTCCAGTTGTAGAGATACGCGACGTGATGCGACGGCTCGTTGCCGTGGACGTAGTTTCCGATGATGCCTTCGCGGGTGATGTCCTCAGTCTCGGCGAAGAACTCGTCGGGAAGATGCATTGTGAAAAGCTCGTCAAGATAGCGGGTGAACTTCAGCTTGCCGCCGAATATCGCGATCATCCCCTCCGGATCGTGCGGGACGTAGAGACTGTAGTTCCACGCGTTGCCCTCGATGAATCCCTGATCGTGTGTCTGCAGCGGATCGAACTTCTCACGGAACTTACCGTCGCTCATGCGCGGTCGCATAAAGCCCGATGAGCGGTCGTAGACATTCTTCCAGTTTTCGGAACGCTTTATGAACTCCGCGTAGATTGCCGGGCGGTTCAATTTCTTCGCTGCCTGTGCGATCGCCCAATCGTCATACGCATACTCGAGCGTTTTAGAAACCGATGATGAGTTTTTGTCTTCGGGAACGTAACCCATCGCCATGTAATATTCGAGGCCGTCGTAGTATTTCGTCTTCGCGGTTTGGACCGCGGCATCCAGCGCCTTGTTCGCTTCCGCTCCCGTCAGGTTTCCTTTTACGATCGCATCCGCAATGACGGACACGCTGTGATATCCGATCATGCACCAGTTCTCGTTTGCATAGTGTGACCAGACAGGAAGCATCTTGTGAACGCTCTGGTCGTAATGCTCCTGCATTGAGCGGATCATGTCACGGTTGCGCGTCGGTTGGATCATGTTCAGGAACGGGTGCAAAGCTCGGTAGGTGTCCCAGAGGGAGAAGGTGGTGTAATTTGTGAAGGGAATATTGCTTTGCGTTTGTTTCGCGCTCGGGTTCGAGGCTTTGTTGACCCTCGACGACTTAGCAGAGAGAACCACCCCGTCCGCCGAAGCGGCGGACACCCCTCCTTTGTAAGGAGGGTAGCTTGTTTGCCGCTCGAATTGGTGGCTCGGTGAAACGGAGCTATGAACATTCTGGTCGATCCCTTTGTACTGACCGCCGGTGTCCATGTACACCGTCGGCGACAGAAACGCGTGATACATCGCCGTGTAGAAGTTGGTCATCTCGCCCTCGTCGAGTGTTGTTACTGCGATCTTCGAAAGCTCTCGGTTCCACTCGGCCTGGCCTTCGCGTTTTACGCGTTCGAAATCCCAATGTGAAATTTCAGATCTCAGATTTGCTATTGCTCCGGCGGTCGATACGGGAGACAGAGCAAACTTGATCATGATCTTTTCGCCATCGCCAGTCTTAAAATCGAAATAAGCGCGTATCTGTTTACCCGCCATCTCGGGGAAGTTTCTCGTTTGGTCGAATTTTCTCCAGAAACCGCGATAATCCTCACGGCCGAAATTTCGAAAGCCGTATGAAGCGAACGGCTTCGAGAATTCCATCGCGAAATAAACCGTACGGGTTCGTGCCCAGCCGTTGGTCTGACGATACCCGACAATAGTGCGATCGTTCTCAACCCGAACAAACGTCCAGACGTTCTTGTCGTCGTAGTTGTAGATGCCGTGCATCAGATCGAGGATGATGTGCGCATTGTCCGAGCGCGGGAACGTGTACTGGTGAAACCCGACTCGAGTCGTCGCGGTCATTTCGGCGAGGATGTTGTGATCGTCGAGACGGACCTTGTAGTAAGCGGGCTCGGCGGTTTCATTCGCATGCGAGAACTCCGAGCGGAAGCCGGACGACGGATTGCTTTTCGATCCCGGCTCGAGCTGCAGATCGCCAGTCGTCGGCATGATCAGAAAATCACCAAGATCCGAATGTCCCGTCCCGCTGAAGTGCGTATGCGAGAAGCCGACGATCGATGTGTCGTCGTACTGATAACCCGCGCAGTATTTGTACGCGTCTTGGTTGTACTTACCGCCGATGTTGTGCGGCTGTTGATCGGTATCCGGCGAGAGCTGCACCGACCCGAACGGCACCGTCGCACCGGGATACGTGTGACCCATCTTCTGGGTTCCTATCAGCGGATTGACGTAGCGTATGTAATTTTGTGGTCGCTGCGCGGAGATCGACGAAATGATCGAGAATAACGAGAGTACGATAAGGAGCGGTTTCATAAAAAATCTTGGTGGTTCGTGCGTATCGCAGTTCGTTTTCCTGGGGAGCGGAGATTGATTGGTGTCATCTCGTGTGTGTGTTCATGGTTCCCGGAGTTTGCTAATAACTGGAACCACTAAACCACACGAAGACACGAAAAAATTAGCAAACATCGAGGCGGAAAACGACCAGATTCGTTCCTAGATAATATACTCGACGGAAGCGTTACACGGTGAACGAGGAGAATAAAAGCAAAACGATACTCGCCGTCGCGGGCCCCACCACGTCGGGTAAGACCGCACTCGGCGTCGAACTCGCACTACGCCTCGGCGGGGAAGTGGTTAATTTCGATTCGGTTCAGATCTATCGCGGGATCGAGATCGCGACGGCAAAACCAACTATCGAAGAGCGGCGCGGGGTTCCGCATCACCTCATCGACTATGTCGTTCCGAATGTAAATTACACCGCCGCGGATTGGGCGGGGGACGCGGTGGAGAAGATTGCGGGGATCGAGTCTCGTGGCCGCGTGCCGATCCTCGTCGGCGGTACTGGGTTTTACCTTCGCACGTTGATGAACCCACTGTTTGATAGTCCGTCCACGGATCACCGCATCCGAGAACGGCTACGGGCGATGAAGGAGAAACGCGGTCCCGAGTTTCTGCATCGACTCCTCATGAAGATCGACCCCTCTTCGGCCTCGAAGCTATTCCCGCGGGACGCCGTTCGCGTTATGCGTGCTCTCGAGTATTACTTTCAAACCGGCGCAAGATTTTCCGAGCAGCAGCCGAATCGCGCCCAGCCGCCTGAGTTCGCCTCGCGGATCAGATTGATCGTCCTCGAACCGCCCCGTGATGTGCTTTACGAAAAGATCAACGCTCGTACCGAAGCGCATTTTGCGGCGGGGCTTGTGGACGAAGTTAAGCGGCTTCGTGCATCAGGACTCAGAGACGACACGAATGCGCTCGGCTCGCACGGCTACCGCCGCGTCTGCGAATACCTTCGGGGTGAGCGCAGCCTGGAAAGCGCCGTGGAACAGTCAAAACAGGACGTCCGCAACTACGCAAAACGTCAGCTGACCTGGTTCCGACGTGAAAAGGTCTGGCTTTGGATAGAGGGATTCGGGACGGCCCACGAAGTGATCGAGCAGATCGTACGGCGGCGGATCGCCTGAAGACTGTGTCCTCTCTATGTTTCGATCTGCTGTATTTTGAAATGCGGGGCAGATTCGTGTCCCTTTTGTGTGGTTAGTGTGTTTGTATATTTGAAAGCAAAGATAAATTAGTGTGATTTTCGTGTGGTTGGTGTGTTTCGTGGTTTCAAGTAAGCCATAACCACTAATCACACGAACCACACGAAGAAGACACGAACGGTCGTGCAGGGCGACTACGAGAACTTCTTTGCTTCGTGGTTTCCGGAGCCGTAACCACACAAAAGGGACCCAACGTTCTTCCTTGTGATGTGGTTTGAGATAAATTGACGATTAAGTCAAACGGCACGACCTACGGAAAGTCGCTAATGAAGTATATTTGCCGACTACGTAACGCGAGTCACCGCGAGACAAGAAAAATCTTGTCGGCTTGGTCAAATCTGCTATAATCTCATCCACGATTGTAAAACCAAGAAAACAAACGGGAAATGTTATGGAAAAACAAGCTGCCCAAAACATCCAGGACGCCTTTTTAAACTCTGCCCGGCGCGAAAGGATCAGTGTGGTTGTTCACCTCTTGCAGGGCTCTACACTGTCGGGCAGGATCAAAAGCTTCGATAAATTCTCGGTCTTGCTCGATGTCGGAGGGCAAGACGTACTGATCTTCAAACACTCGATCTCCACCATCTCACAGGAACGCAAGAGCGAGCAGGCCTCAGCCTAACCAGTCAGTTTGCAGGGAAAATTCATCACTTTCGAGGGAATTGACGGAAGCGGCAAGTCAACGCAGCTTCGTATGTTGGCCGGTGAGCTGCGCCAGCGGGGCATTGATGTGATCACCACGCATGAGCCCGGCGGCACGCCGCTCGGCCGGCGACTGCGCGAGGCTTTTCTTGAAACGGAAGAGTCCGTCGCTCCGATCGCTGAGCTGTTATTGTTTGCCGCGGACCGCGCCCAACACGTCGAGTTCCTGATAAAGCCGGCGCTCGCGGAAGGGCGTATTGTTATCTCTGATCGTTATGCCGACGCGACGTTCGCTTATCAGGGAGCGGGTCGTGGCTTTCCCGAGGAAACGGTTAACGAGATAATCAAGCTTGCTACGGGAGGGTTGAAGCCAGACCTGACGTTGTTTTTCGACATCACTGTCGAGAACGCCATCCGGCGAATGGCTGAGAGGCACGAGGTTGGTGCGGGAAAGAACCGGATGGATGCTGAGACGACTGAGTTCTACGTAAACGTTCGCAAGGCTTACCTAGGGATCGCGGAGCGTGAACGCGAACGGTTCAAGATCATCGACGCGAATGCTTCGATCGAGGAAACGCATGCAAAAGTTGTCGAGATGATCACCGATTTTCTGGGATGAAGAATTTGGTAGGAAACAGTGAGGTGAAAAAGGCGCTGCTTAGCCTGTACGAACGGCGGCGTATTCCGAACGCAATGCTATTCGCCGGTCCGGACGGCGTGGGAAAGAAACAGTTCGCACTCGAGCTTGCGCGGATGTTTGTCTGTTTATCGCCGGCCGTGCACGGAGCGTGCGGCGACTGTGCCGCTTGCAAGCGAGTCGGAGTTTTCGCGTTGCCTACCTCTGACACAAAGGAAGACTACAAGAAGGTCTACTTTTCAGAGCATCCCGATGTCGGGATGGTGATTCCCTTCAAACGAAATTTGCTCGTCGACGCGATACGGGACCTGGAGAGGGAAGCGCACTTCCGCCCGTACGAGGCGTCCGCGAGAATCTTCATCGTCGATAACGCAGACAAAATGAACGATGCGGCGTCCAATGCGCTCCTCAAGACTTTGGAGGAGCCACCCGCCACCTCGCACATTATCCTCATCGCCGCCCGTGCCGACAGTCTGCTTCCGACTATCCGTTCGCGTACGCAGATCATGCGTTTCGCTCCGGTAGCGTATCAAGAAATTGAACGCCTTCTTCTAGCCGATGGACACTTTTCGCCGGACGACGCTGCTCTCGCGGCTCGGGTCTCGGACGGGAGTGTCGCGCGGGCGCTTGATATTGTCCCGGCTTCGTTTCGAACGCAGCGGAGCGCGATGCTCGGGGTCTTGAATGCCGCGGCAGTACGTGACCGCCGCTCGCTCCTGGCGGCTGCCGAGGAGATGAACGATGCGAAGAACAAGGAAGAGTTCGAGGCAAAGCTGGAAATACTTCGCGGGTTGATCCACGACGTTTGGCTTCTAAAAAACGGCGGCGATCCGCGCGATCTGTTGAATTTCGATCTCGTTGCGGAACTGCAAGAATTGGCGACGCGGCTCGAATCTAGCTGTCTTGCTTCGTGGCTCGGCGATATCGAGACGATGTATGAGAACTTCGTCGTTAATATCAACCGGAAGGTCGCGACGGATGCGTTGTTTGTTGGTATGGCGGCGGCTTAAACCTTCGGGAACAATATCGACTCGCGAGCATCTAAGTCCGAAGTGGTAAAATTCATTTAAAGCGGAGGAGTACGTCATGAAGAGACTAGTGTTACTTTGCGTCGGCATCGTCGTTGCTGCTGGCGGTTTTACTGCCGAGGCGTTTTCCCAGGAGTCGACACCGTCAGCCATCAAAGGCGGCGTTTTGAACGGAAAAGCCGTAAGCTTGCCTAAGCCGGCTTATCCCGCCGAAGCCCGAGCCGCCGGGCTCGAAGGTACGGTGTTCGTGGACGTTGTGATCGATGAGTCCGGTGCCGTGATCTCGGCGACAGCGGCGACTGAGCCCAGGAAAGTAATGAAGGCCAAGGGCACGGAAGCGGCGGCCGAGGAGGAGATTGCACCGGCCGATTCGATACTGAGAGAAGCGGCCGAGAAAGCAGCGCTGCAAGCGAGGTTTTCTCCGACACTTCTGAGCGGCACGCCCGTTAAAGTGTCCGGAACGATCGTATATAACTTTGTCGTCAAGGAATCGGCGCTGAGCGGCGGCTTACTAAATGGCAAGGCGATGAATCTGCCGATGCCGGTCTACCCACCTGCGGCAATGGCTGTACGTGCCGAGGGTACGGTAGTCGTTCGGATAACGATCGACGAAAGCGGAAATGTTGTCGAGGCGACGGCGGTTTCGGGGCATCCTCTTCTAAGAGCGGCCGCGGTTGAGGCTGCGCGATCGGCGACGTTCGCCCCCACGAGACTCGAGGGCAATCCAGTTCGCGTGTCGGGCGTGCTCACTTACAACTTTACCGGTCCGACGAAGGACGGCTCGAATTAGTAGGATGCAAGATGTCATGACCGACGCGGTCGAGATGACCGGATCGTTCAAACTTGAAAGAACGCTGGCCGCAGCCGGCGCGTCAGGGATGGCTCTAGGCGCCGGTGCGATCTGGTATTTTGATCCCGCCAGGTCGGGGTTTCTCCCGGTGTGTCCGCTTTATTCAATGACTGGCTTCGCCTGTCCCGGATGCGGACTCACCCGTGGTTTTCATGCTCTTTTGCACGGCGACGTGCTAACAGCACTAGACTATAATGCTCTTCTGCCGTTCTTTGCTCTGTTGCTTGGCTTTGGATTCCTGTCGCTTGTTCACTTTTCGATACGCGGGCGGCGGCTGAGGATGAACCTGCTCCATCCAACTTTCCTGTGGAGCTTCCTTTTCCTGCTTATCCTTTTTGGAGTGACGAGGAATCTTCCGTGGCAGCCGTTCACGGTTTTGTTCCCTTAAGAGGTGGCGCCGGACGCAGAAACCTGACCGGTAGGGAGGGTGTTCCCCGGACAATGAGATGCGGTAGTGTAATGAGCACTCTCCCCGGGCGGTCGGGTTTCTGCCTCCCGGGGTCGCTGCCTAACGAAGTATCTCCATGTGCACGGTGGCGAGGCCTTTAAGTAATCTGCACAAGCTTCCGCTCGTCGTCAGCAAGTGACTTTGCACCGGCACCTTCCTTCCTGAGAAGCTCCACTTCCTTCACGAACTCTTCAACGATATCTTCGCCCGACACTCGTCGCATCGGGACACCGTCCTTGAAGATCATCCCGACGTTTCGCCCGAATGTGATGCCTAGCTGCGAATCGTGTGCTTCGCCGGGACCGTTCACCGCACAGCCCATTATGGAGAGATGCAGCGGTTCTTCGACATGAGCAAGCCGGCGTTCGACTTCGGTTACGATCTCGACGAAGTTGTCGATGTCGAGGCGACCGCACGTTGGGCACGCGACCACCGTAACACCCCGTTTACGGAGCTCAAGTGATTTTAGGATCTCCCAGCCGACTCGGACTTCTTCGTGCGGTTCGGCAGCAAGGCTTACACGAATCGTGTCGCCGATTCCTTCGTGCAGCAGAATTCCTAGACCGATGGCGGATTTGATCGTACCGCCGAACGGTGTTCCGGCTTCGGTCACTCCGAGGTGGAGCGGATAATCGACCTTCTCGGCCATCAGACGATAAGCCGCGACCATGCGGTTAACGTCCGACGCCTTCAAGGAAATGATCGTGTCGCCAAAACCGAGATCTTCAAGGATGCGGATGTGACGCATTCCGGATTCGACCATCGCCTCCGGCGTGGCGGTGCCGTACTTTTTCAGTAGATCTTTTTCGAGCGAGCCGCCGTTGACGCCGATGCGGATCGGGACCTTTCGAGCCTCGGCAGCGCGAACGACCTCGCGAACGCGCTCGATCGAACCGATGTTACCGGGATTGATGCGAAGCTTGTCGATACCTGCGTCGAGAGCTTTCAGCGCGAGTTTGTAGTGGAAATGAATGTCGGCCACGATCGGGACGTCAGTGCGTTTGCGGATCTCATACATCGCCGCGGCCGCTTCATCATCGGGAACCGCAATACGGACTATCTCACAGCCCGCCTCGACCATTTCCTCGATCTGCCTGATCGTGCCGTCGACGTCGGTCGTATCGGTCTTCGTCATCGACTGCACGACCACCGGTGCTCCGCCACCGATCTGGATACCGCGAACTTTTACTGGTCTTGAAACTCGCATAATTATCGTTCAGAGTGCCCGCCGTTCAGAGTGCGCGATTTATCGCGTTATTCCTTGCGAACGAGGTAGAGCTCACTCTCTAAACCAACGACGAATGACTCTGAACCAAACGCGATAAATCGCGCACTCTGAAACCTTAGAAAAATCTCGATATATCCAGGAACGTGACGAACACGATCAGCAGCAGGATCACAGCAAGACCCGTTAACTGAATTCTCTCCTTCCAAGCCATCGAAAGCGTACGGCCGAACCAGGACATAACCTTCTCGATCCCGAGCACCATTATCTGCCCGCCATCAAGTAGCGGGATCGGCAGCAGGTTGAACACGCCGAGGTTCAGACTTATGACGGCTAGGATAGATACGAGCCCGGCGAACCCGGCCTCGCGAACTACCATTGCAATCTGGCCCACGATACCGACGGGGCCGGCGAGTCCCGCGTCGCGGACCGAGCGCTGTCCGGAAAACAACTGTCCGAATACTTTCCCGGTCAGGCGAATAATGCGAAGGTTGGAATCTAGAGCAAACGAAGCTGCACCGGCAACGCCTACGGGTTCGAGCGTTGTGATACTAGCACCGGAAAACTGGATCCCGATCCGGTATGCTCCGTTATCGAGCCGCGCCTGCGTTTGTATTTCCTGCCGCTGTCCGTTGCGTTCGATCAAAAGCGTTGCAGGTGCGTCCTTGTTCTCACGGATCTGGCTGCTCAGCTCCTGGCTGTTTCTAACTGTCTGACCGTTGAACGCAAGCACACGGTCGCCCGGCATTAAGCCCGACTGTGCGGCAGGTGAATCCGGACTCACGGCACCGACCTCGACCGGTTCAACACCGGCATCAGGCAGCATACCTATCTCGCCGATCCCGTTCCCGCCAACCTCTTCACGCGTGGGCTTGACCGTCAGCGGAAGCCTCTGCCCGCCCCGTTCGACCAGGACCGGGATCTCTTTGTCGGGCGAGATCAATGAATCGTCACGGATGTTTCCCCACGTCGGATTCTCCATGCCGTCAAACGAAACGATCCGGTCGCCGGGTTTGATACCAGCCGTTTCGGCAGCTCCTCCGGCACGCACGACTCCAACTATTGGAGCCGGCATCGATGGGACACCGTATATCAAAGCACCGACGAACGGGATCGCAAGTGCGAGCATGATGTTCATGAACGGTCCCCCGAGCATTACCAGAAACTTTTGCCACCGGGGGCGAAGCTCATACAGCTCGCTATCAGGAACTTTCTCGTTTGACGATTCGCCGCCCTCGAGCGGCGCCGTCGCCTCGTCGCCGTAAAGCTTTACATACGCACCCAGCGGGATCGCACTAACCCGGTAATCTGTGTGGCCGACCTTGAAACCCCAGATCCTCGGCCCAAGACCGAAGAAGGAGTATGCTTCGACACGCATTCCGAATAATTTCGCGACGAGAAAGTGGCCGAACTCGTGAATATTGATGGCAATACCGAGGACAAATATGACAGCGAGAATAACTATTAAATAATCGGTCATGATCGAAAATTCCTATATAAAACCGTCACTTTAGACCCGTTTTGCAGGGGCCGCGTTGCAGGCTAAAAGTTTAGAACCCGCTAAACAGCCAGTCAAACAGTGCACTCAGGGTTAAAGATCAGCGTGTCCCCACAAGCCTAGCCAATTGGAGCCGACCGCCGAACAGTGCGCTCTGCCGTAACGAGGGCCTGGGCGGCTGCCCTCGCGTTGCGATTGGCATCGAGAACAGCGGCGAGGCTGTCCGCCGCTCTTGCTTCATGCGCATCCACCACGCTAGCGTTCACCCGCGCTATATCCGGGATTTTGATCTTTCCATCCAGAAACGCGGCGACGGCTACTTCGTTCGCCGCGTTCAAGGCAGCGGGCACGGTACCGCCACGACGCAGCGCATCATACGCAAGCCCCAGACACGGAAATCGATCGGAGTCTGGCGTTTCAAATGTGAGCTCGTTGAGCGTCGAAAAATCCAGCGGTGCGAGACAGTTCTCCCTTCTCTCCGGATAAGTCAGAGCATATTGGATGGCGTGCTTCATGTCGGTAACGCCCATCTGAGCGATGATCGAACCGTCGACGAATTCCACCATCGAGTGGACGACCGACTGCGGGTGGATCACGACCGAGATCTGATCG
>DASUSJ010000118.1:0-8207 GCA_036375155.1 Pyrinomonadaceae bacterium | reverse complement strand
AATGGTCGGTTCACTCTTCGATTTCGAAAAGCGAGCACATAAACGATCGGTGCCGTGATACCGGAGAGGATGTCAAAGTTCCGGCCCTCGAAGGTCATTTCGACAGGCACCTGTCCGCTCTGATAAAGCCAGAGGAGGACGAGTTCGATCGGGACTCGTATCACATGCAGAATGGTCAGTGTTGCGAGAGGCAGGTCGGCGAGAAACCGCCGAAAGAAGAACAGATACACAAATGTGAGTAGAAAGAAGGGCAGCGGGCCGAACGCGAACGTACGCGGCGGCATGACATCAAAATTCTGAAAGAAACCCATGGCCGCGAGAGCCGCCTGAATAACCATCCAGAATAATACGAACGTCAGAAGAAACTTTGCAGGCTGCGAACTAATGCCGGCTTTCACTACCGCATAAAGAAAAATCCCGACCGTCAACAGCACGGTCAGGATAAAAACTATGGAAACATAACCGGGAACATCCGCGGTCATTTTATCTTCTCGTCCTTTTCGATCTGGCCGTCACGGATCGTGATCACGCGGTGGGCCCTCTCTGCAACGTCATGCTCGTGGGTTACGACAATGATCGTATTTCCCTCGGCGTGAAGTTTCTCAAACAAAGCCATGATCTCAACACTTGTCTTTGAATCGAGAGCACCGGTCGGTTCGTCGGCAAGCAGGATCGACGGGTGGTTTACGAGCGCCCGAGCGATCGCGACGCGCTGTCGTTGTCCGCCGGAGAGCTCGTTTGGCCGGTGGGTGATGCGATCGCCAAGCTCGACTGATTCAAGGGCAGCCTGTGCCTTATCATGTCTTTCAGCGGCACGCATCCCAGCGTATATCAATGGCAACTCAACGTTATGCAACGCAGTCGCGCGCGCGAGGAGATTGAAGGTTTGAAACACGAAGCCGATCTCCTTGTTGCGAATGCGTGCCAGCTCGTCGTCGGTCATGTCGGACACGAGCTGCCCGTTGATCCAGTATTGTCCCCGTGAAGGTGAATCGAGACAGCCGATAAGATTCATCAGCGTAGATTTTCCCGAACCCGACGGACCGATGATCGCTAGATATTCACCCTTCTCGACTTTGAAGGAAACGTCTCGGAGCGCGTGCAGTTCCTCGACGCCCATCTGGTATGTCTTCCAGATGTTCGCCATCGTGATGAGCCTATCGGTCTTCGGTTTGGTACCGTTGCCGCTAGGTTCCGCTACCGCAGTCTCGTTCTCCATGAATCTGTACATAGCAGTTTATAGTTGATAGTTGACAGTGGAAAGTTGTTAGCTAACGTGGTAGTTCGTGAGACTCGACTTGACGTCGTAGCCGCGGCGTCACGAACTATCAACTGTCAACTCGCTAGGTCTTATTCGCGTTCTCGCCGTCCTTCTTTTCCTGCCGCTTAACGACGGTGCCTTCTTTTAACGTATTCAGGACTCGGCTGGGTCCGGTGATAACCTCTTGTCCCGGCGACAGCCCAGAAATTATCTGAATGTCTGACTCGCCGGTTATGCCGGTTTCCACGGCAACAAACTTTGCCTTGTTCCCCTCGAGAACATACACGCCCTTTATCGGTTTCGGTTTGTCGGCCGGTGTCGGAGCACCCGTCACGCCATCCGGAGAAGGCGAACCTTCCGGCTTCTTCTCGATGACGGCCTGAAGCGGGACCGCAATGACATCGGTTGCAGTCGTCGTCGTGATGGTCGCTGTCGCGCTCATGCCAGGTCGCAAACCGCTCTGCATCTCAGGGGTCAGGTTCAAAAGCCTGATCACGACTCGAAACTCCTTGGCTTCCTGAACGTTGATATTCACCGAGAGCCCGCCGCTCGTCTGCGATTTTCCGACCGCGAGAGGCGTCTTTTGCAGGACCTCGCCCTCAAGCTCCGCGTCCCCGAACGCATCGACCTTGATCTTCGCCTTCTGACCGACCGCGACCTTGTCGATCTCGGTTTCATCGACCTTAACCTCGACGTTGATCTCGGACATGTCGGCGATCGTCATCAACGCGGTTGTCGATAAACCGGCGACAGCGAACGTACCAACCTTCGACGGGATCTCGGCAATGACGCCATTGATCGGGGCAACCACTACCGTTTTATCACGCTGGTTTCGTTGACCACGAAGTACCGCGGCCTGTTGCTCGGCCCGCGACTGACTGGAACTGACGCTGATCCCGGCCGCCTCGACCTGACGGCGGGCGTCCCTTACGGCGACCTGCTGCGAAGCAACTCGGGCTTGTGAATCCTTGATCGAGATGCGCTGCGATTCGAGCCGCGCTCTTGCCGTGTTCAGCGCCGCACGCGCGTTGTCGACCCGATCTTTCGATTCGTCAAATGCCTGTCTTGAGACAACGCCGCTTTCCAGCAGTTGCTCATTGCGCTTCATCTCCCGGTTTGCCGCATTCAGTTCCACCTGTGCACGATCGACCTCGGTTTGGGCAGTGATCACTCCCTGGCGCGCGTTCTCGACCGCCACCTCCGCCTGATTCAAAGACTGCTGTGCCTGTGCCAATCCGTTCTGCGCCGCCGATACTTGCGACTGCGATGAGCGAACTTCATCCTGAGCAGACTGAAAAGCCGCCAGCTGAGCATCGGCGCTTGATTCGAGCTGATTCGGATCCAGGCGAACGAGTATCTCGCCTTTCTGGACCGGATCACCCTCTTTCTTCGTTATGTCGTCAATTCGGCCCTGGACCTCACTCGTGAGATTCACGAACTGGATCGGGCGCACCTCACCGGACGATGTAACTGTCGATCTAAGTTCCGGCCGGGTCTCGATCTTGACGACAGTCACCTCAGGCGTGTCGCTTCTGGTGGCGAAAATGCTTCCGATAATTATTATCAGTAACAAGGCGCCGATAGATCCGCCGATAATGATCTTCTTCTTACGGCTTAGTGCCATGCTCTAGTGTCCTCTCAAGAATGGAAATCAGGATTATGTAAAGAATTCGGGCCAATGCCAAGTATAATACAGCGTCAAATCGTTACTACGACACCCGTCTTTTCATAGTTTCAAAAAAGTAATAACGTCGTAGGGACGACCTGTTTGACCTTTCCAAACCTTCGATTTACGATTTACGAACAACGTGTTACAGGGTAATATGCTCTTACCCTGGGGTCAGTGAAGCGGAATGATCAGATGCCAAACTTGCGGGAAAGAGAACCTCGACCGCTCGCAATTTTGCGAGGAATGCGGAACTAAACTCGCCACACCAACAGATAGCAGGCAGCGCGTGCCCAGTTTTTCGCCGCAATCAGTCAGCAACCCGGGCGTTCGGGTCTCCAATATCACCTCAGTTGGTATTCCGCCTCTGGTCGAAAAGCCAAGGGATGAGAAGAGCGATTCGTTCGAGCGTGCGGAAAAAGCGGCCGGAAGCCACGCGCGTTTGACGATAGAAAGGGGCGGCTCGGCGAACACCGAATTTCACCTTACTTCTGAAGAATCATATATCGGCCGTTGGGACGCCGATAACGGAATTTTTCCTGACGTTGATCTCGACGCGCATGACCCCGACGCAAAGGTTTCGCGTCGGCACGCGCGCATAATTTACCGGAATAACGTTCACATGATCGAGGATCTCGGCTCGACCAACGGCACGTTCGTCAATCGCGGCCGGAGGCTCCTTCCCGGTAGCCCACAGGTGCTGAGCGAAGGCGATGAGATCATTGTCGGCAAGACATTTTTGCGGTTTCATATTAATAGTTGATAGCCCGGCAGTCCCCTATAGTTAGAAGATGATCCGATGTCATGAATGCGACTCCCAAGTCGCGGAAAACGACCTATTCTGTCCGTTTTGCGGCACGAAGCTGGCGCCGCCGGCTGGACTCATGCCGGAAAATTCGGCCGTGCCGGAGAAGGGCAATCAAACCTCGGGCGAAGAGGGGTTGGCAAACGCGACAACGGAGCAGAATTTAACGGACGTTCCCATCCCTGAGATTCTTACCGGCGTGGTAGGTTCTGGCCCTGCTTCTTCCGAGCCTAGTGCCGGTGAACCGATTCTCGTCGACGAGCATGTCGAGCCGACAGGCCAGATGGAGGATGTTGCGGAAGATGTTGCGCCGATCGACGAACCCTCTCACGAACCGTCGGGTGAAGGACCCGGAATCTTTGAGGAGCGCACTATCTATAAAGACGAAAGTATTTCCAAACCTCTCCAGGAATTTGAGCAAAGCGATCCGCACGCCTCTCGATCCATGTTCGACTCGGTAAGGATCATGGAGAACAAACGACAGGACGATGTCGACACCCGCATCCAGGGCATTTCGGATCCGAGGCCCGAAGCTCCGATGCCGGCGATATTGTCGGAAACCGCGAAGTCAGAACCGAAGCCTTACACCGAACCCAACATGGGACTCGGGGGCGATACCGACGGCAAAAGAAAGAAGCTGAAACCGCTCAGCGAAGGCACGATCCTTAACGGCCGGTACGAGATAGTAAGGAAGATCGGCGGCGGCGGAATGGGAGCGGTCTATCTCGCGAGCGACAACAATCTCGGTGGTGTTTTGCGGGCTGTTAAAGAGATGGTCCAGTCGCATATCGAGGAGGAACAACAGGAAAAAGCCATCAACGATTTCAAGCGCGAGTCGATGATCCTTTCCACCCTCGATCATCCATCGATACCAACCATCTACGATTATTTTTACGACGCTGATGAGGGACGCTTTTATCTCGTCATGAAATATATTTCAGGCGGAGATCTGGCATCCCGGCTTCGCTCTGCACCTGAAGGAAAGATCGACGAGGGTACCGTGACGGAATGGGCGATCCAGATCACCGACGTACTCGCTTATCTGCACAATCAGCCGTCTACGATCGTCTATCGTGATCTCAAGCCGTCTAATATCATGATCGACGGCAATAGCGGCCGGGTGATGCTCATCGATTTCGGAATCGCTCGTTCGATCAGTCAGAAAGAAGAGAAAGGAGTCACCGCAGTTGGGACGATGGGTTATGCACCGCCGGAGCTCTTTAGCGGGAATGTTGAGCCGCGCTCTGACATCTACAGTCTTGGCTCGACGATGTTCCATCTACTGACGGGAGCCGATCCCCAGAGCAACCCGCTGCTCATCTTCGATTTTCAAAAGAATCCGCGGCCGCGACAGATCAATTCACAACTCTCGGATCAGATCGAACGGATAATAATGCGATCCGTCGAATACAACGCTGAGTCGAGATTCAAATCGACCACCGAGATGAAAAGTGTCCTGGAAGAGCATCTGGTGAATTTACGCTCGGGGAACGTTAGCTTTGGCGTTAGTGCCGTGCCCGCTTCCGTGAGTCTTGAGAATCAGTCGGTTTACTGCGGTTTCTGCGGTCAGCGTATCGTCGCGACCGACCTCTTCTGTGCTTTCTGCGGCGCAAAGCAGCCCATAGCACAACAGGGCGTTCATTCGGAGATCTATGCCCGGTCAACCCCGACGGCAAAGCTGATCATCGAGGGAACGAGCGAATTGACCACGCCCGCGTTCTCACTGCAAAAGGATGAGAACCTCGTCGGGCGACGAGATCCGATGTCAAATATTTTCCCAGAGATCGATCTTTCGAAATATGATCCGCAGACAAAGATATCGCGCAGGCACGCTCGAATATGGCGCGAAGGTACAAACTTTCTTGTAGAGGATCTGGGTTCTTCGAATGGAACTGTCCTCGCAACTATGGCGACCGAGTCGCTCCGGCTGGTTCCTCACAAACCTCACGTGCTCTCTAGCGGCGATAAGCTGAAAGTCGGCGATACCACGCTGCATTTCTTGATCGGATAGATCGCAGATTATGAGCGCAGCGACGGACCGTACGGCGGAGATCCAAAAGCCGGGAAGAAGGGAGATCATCGTAGATTTTTTGCCCGAGAAGGTGAAGGCGCCGTTCCTGTTGCGATGCGGAGCGCTTCTGATCGATTACATCATCGTGGTTGCGGTTCCGGTGATCGGGCTCTTACTGAGCCGCGTAACCGGGGGTGATGGAGCGCAGCTGCTGAGTGGATTAAACAGTATCGCCTGGTTCATCGCCATCTTTGTGGCAATATCGAACCTCTTGCTGCTCCCGATGTTTTCGGGGCAAACTTTAGGAAAGATATTTACGGGTTTAAGAATAGTGAGACTTGATGGCCGAGCACCGACTGTCCGTGCGATAGCGATACGGCAAACGCTCGGTTATCTAATTACGTTTCTAACGGGCGGGCTCGGATTCGTGGTCTCGGGCGTTAACGCTCGCGGACGTGCCCTTCACGATTACATTTCGGGAACGATCGTTATTTTTGCTGACCGACGGGTGCGTCGTTAGCTTTTGATGTTATGGCTCAGCTGATTTTGAAGAACGGATCGGACGGCGGCGAGCGGATCCCCCTTACTCGGCTTCGCACTACGATCGGTCGTTCCGCACGTAGCGACATTTGTATTCCCGATGCGTTCGCCTCGCGCCTCCATGCGGAGGTCCGGCAAGAGGGAGATGGATACTGGCTTCAGGACCTCGGATCGGCCAACGGCACACGATACAACGGAACACCGGTAAAGATGCCCGTGCCGCTCTCGTCGGGCGGTCTGATCCAGATCGGTGAAACAACGATCGTTTTTGACGAAGAACGAGCCCCGCTGCACGGCGGTGCTACGTTGATCGCTGACCATACCGAGGCGCTTGACCCTTCAAAAACCATCTCGCTGCAAAGCCGGAAGATCCCGACAACTGAGCTGCTAAAGGAACAGTTCTCGTCCCGCAATGATCTGCTGGGCCTGATCAGCAAGGTCGGGGTCGCTCTGCTCTCGGCCAGTGGTCTCGACGAAACGCTGAACCAGGTCGCGTCACTTGTTTTTGAAGCTGTTCCGGCCGAGCGTTGCGTGATCATGCTTCGCGACGATAAAGCTGATGATGGCATGAAGATCATGGTCGCCCGGGTCCGCGGCAATGACGAACCGCTTCAGGAAGTCCGCATAAGCCGCACGGTGATGGACGAGGTGCTCAAGAATGGCAGGTCGGTTTTGACGGCTGACGCGCAACACGATCCGAAATTCGCAAGCCAGACGATCGCGCTCCAAGGGATCCGATCCGTCCTTGCGGTGCCGCTTAATGTCGACGAACGGAATGTGTTCGGGCTGGTTTACGCCGACTCGCCGACTTATGAAGCAACGTTTTCCGAAGAGCATCTAAATATTCTTACGACCCTCGCGTCCGTCGCGGCGATCCGCGTCGAGAACGCGAAACTGCTTGAAGAGCGGATCGAGCGCGAACGCATGGAACATGAGCTCGAGCTTGCGACCGAGATCCAGCAGCGATTCCAGCCCTCGGCTCCGCCCACGGTCGAAGGTTATGAATTCCAGGGGATCTCATTTTCCTGCTATGAGATCGGCGGCGACTACTATGATTTCATTCCGCGCCATGACGGCAAAATGCTAATAGCCCTGGGCGACGTGTCCGGAAAGGGAACCGCGGCTGCGCTGTTGATGTCGAGCCTGCACGCGGCGATCCATGCTCAAGCCGCCGCAAAAAGCTCGCTCGACGAGACGGTCCTTTCTGTCAATCAATATCTTGCGGAGAACACGCCGGCCAATCGCTTCGTCACGCTTTTTATTGCGGAGCTCGATCCGTTGAACGGCCATCTGAAGTACATCAACGCAGGACACAATCCGCCGCTGATCGGCCGTGCCGACGGTGCAGTTGCACAGCTTTCGTCCGGCGGGTTCCCGCTCGGCATAATTCCCGGTGCGGAGTTCGAGGTCGGCGAAACCCAGCTTCAGCCGGGCGAAGCCTTGGTGGTCTATTCGGACGGTGTTTCGGAAGCCAATAATATTCGCGATGAAGAATTCGGAGTGGACCGCCTTACCGACGTGGTTCGCCGGAATCTCAAAGCTTCGGCAGCCGGCATTCGCGACAAGGTTGAGTCGGCCCTTTCCGCGTTCACGCAAACGGCCCCTGCGAACGATGATATTACGCTTGTGATAGTAAAACGGGCCGAAATGCCGGGGGCATGATGCGGGCCGGCAAGTTTCCCGGCATCAGCTTGCGGTGATCTGCGAATAGAGCCAGGCTTTTGCCATTCTCCACTGGCGGTTGATCGTCGGGACGCTTACCCCCATAACCTCGGCGGTTTCTTCGATCGATAAACCGCCAAAATATCTCAACTCGACGATCTTCGCTTTCTGTTCGTCGATAGCGGCGAGATCCTGCAAGGCATCATCCAGCGCGACGAGCTCCGCAGACTTGTCGTGCGACACCACGAGAATGTCTTCCTCG
>DASUSJ010000117.1:0-2308 GCA_036375155.1 Pyrinomonadaceae bacterium | reverse complement strand
GTCCAGGACTTCGCTATGTTCCTTCTGGGGACTAAACAAAATCAGCTCGGCGTCAGCACTGACTTTGACGGTGTGCCCGGGCGGCCAGTAAAAAAGATCGCCCGCCTTTGTTACTTCTTCTTCACCGCTGCCGTACTTTACGGTTAGTTCGCCGTCGAGTAAATAGCCCCAATGGGGCGATTGACAGAGATCACCGTCAAGTCCCTGGAGAAGCGGCGCGATGTCGGTACCTGCTCCGAGGGAAAAGTATTCTCCACTGATCATCCCGAAACCTTCAGCACTGCCGAAATCGTTCTTTTGACGGGCAACGGCTCCTGGCGCGTTGATCTTAACCGGTACATCTTCCTTGGCAATTCGCATAGTTCCTCCAATAGTTTTACGTTGGGCATGGCTGTGATCGAGTGGGGGCTCGATCGTCGAACCAAGTGATTCTGGGGGATGGAAAAAGTACTAAATCTATTCCTGCGCCGATCTGTTTCGCAGCGGCTTGCCGGGCATAGCTCCGGTCATCTTTGCTCCGTCAAAGACCAACTCACCGTTGACGATCACGGACCAGAAACCCTCGGCGTATTGGTGCGGTTGATCGAACGTCGCTTTGTCGCTCACCCTGGTCTCGTCAAAGATGACAAGGTCAGCCGCGAACCCTTCGCGGATCTGTCCACGATCGCGAAGGTTGAATGTCTGGGCAGGAAGGGAAGTCATCTTTCGTATCGCGTCCTCGAGTGAGATGATCCTCAGTTCGCGAACGTAACGGCCGAGCACGCGTGCGTTATTTCCGTAGCCGCGCGGATGCGGAACGCCCGAACCGAATCGCCGTACGCCGCTGTCCGACGCGATCATCGTGAAAGGCTCGCGCATTATCGTTTTCACATCGTCCTCGCTCATCACCTGATAGACCATCGAAGCCCCACCCTTGTCGTACATATCAAAGATCTGCTCGATCTGCGATTCGAGCTTCTGATCACCCTTCGCGATCTTCGTGATCTGGGCGATGTTCTTGCCGTTAAATTCCGGGTTAGGCCGGAAGCTCGCGACATATGCAAAGCTGTAATCCTTGAATTTCTTCTTCTTCAGATCCTGCTTCATCTCTTCCGCGATCTTCTTTCGCATTGCGGGATCGGCCAAACGTTTCCGTCCCTCGTCCCGGCCGCCGGCGACTGCCCAGTTCGGAAGCCGAACATCGAGTGAGGTTGACGACGCGGGATACGCGTATTGATCTACGGTTACCGTCAACCCCCGATCGCGAGCGGCTTTAACAAGACCAAGCGTCATCGGGCTTTGTCCCCAGAGTGCTTTCGCGGAGATCTTAAAATGTGAGATCTCAACCGGCATCTTTGCTTGCTCTCCGATGTTGATCGCTTCATTGATCGCAGCTACGACCTCATTACCTTCATCGCGAATGTGGCTCGCATAAGTACCCCCATACCCGGAAGCGACTTTTGCAAGCTCGACGACCTCTTCGGTCTTGGCGTAAGTTCCCGGAACATAGATCAACCCGGTGGACAGACCGACTGCGCCGTCTTTCATCGCCTGCTCGACAATGGAATTCATCTTCGCTTGCTCTTCCGGCGTCGGCGCGCGATTGTCGAGGCCCATTGCTTTCGCACGGACCGAATTGTGACCGATCAGCGTTGCGAGATTCACCGCCAGCGGCTTCTCGCTATAACGACCGAGAAATTGCGCCACCTCCGTCGTCGATCCCCCACAGTTTCCCGTAACAAGCGAGGTAACGCCCATGCGGATAAAATTCTCGGCGGCGGGCTGGTCAAAAATATCCTCGGTGTGAGCGTGAACATCAATGAATCCCGGAGCGACGATCTGGTTTTTCGCGTCGATGACGAGCTTCGCGGAAGAGCTCTCGAAACGGCCAACCTTTACGATCCGACCATCCCTGATCGCAATGGAGCCACGGAACCAAGGGTTGCCGGTTCCGTCCACGATCCGTGCGTTCGTGATGACGAGGTCGTATGGCTGGTCGAAGTCAGGTTTCGCGAACGCCACGGACGAGAGCAGTAACGTATTAAGAACGAGAAAGGTAAGAGTTTTCATAATTCAAAAGCAGCAATTCATATGCATTTCGAACATGGCGTCCTACGGCGCGGCCGGCTCGGAATCTGGCGATACAACCAACATCGGATTCTGCACCCGCCCATAGTGCCGCCGCCCGTCGTTTCTGCCAGTGCGACAAATCAACACTTTATTGGATCTTGATGTTCACCTGGACCGCCAGTTCACCGTCGGAGTCGTTTTGAACTTCGATCGTATAATCACCGGTCTTCGGTAGCTTCACAAGAAAGTTCTTGACACC
>DASUSJ010000116.1:0-7430 GCA_036375155.1 Pyrinomonadaceae bacterium | reverse complement strand
TGCGATCGCCGCACCGACCGCTGGACTGCATTTTACGAAGGCCGTTTTGGAAGAGATCAAAGCGAGCGGTGTCGAGACCACGGAGATCACGTTGCACGTCGGATATGGAACCTTCGAACCCGTGCGGACAGACGATCTGTCGCGGCACGCCGTCTTACCCGAACGATACGAGATCGGGCCCGCTTCGGCCGACGTTCTCGAGGCAGCGCGAAAAGACAACCGGCGTGTTGTCGCGGTAGGCACGACAACGACCCGCGCGCTCGAATCCTCTCTCGCAACGCACGGCTCGATCAAGTCCGGTGAAGCGATCGCCAACCTTACGATAATTCCCGGCTACAAATTCAGGGCAGTGGACGCTCTCCTCACGAACTTTCATCTCCCGCGCAGTTCGCTGCTGATTTTAGTTTCAACTTTCGGTGGTCACGAACTTATAATGAAGGCATACAAACACGCGGTTGCAGCCAGGTACCGGTTCTACAGTTACGGCGACTGCATGTTCATCGAATAACGAGCGATGGCGGTTCTGCAGACAATTCGAAGACTTTTTGTTCCCGTCGAGGTCTCTGAACCCGAGGTTGTCATCCCAGCTCCGACCGTCGCCTATTCGATCCACCCCCTTACTCAAAAACACCTTAACGAAGTCTTGCGTTTGAACGTGAGATGTTTTCGAAACGGCGAGAATTACACGAAGCATACTTTTAACTACCTTCTCGGCGAGACGCGAAACTTGAGTTATCGCATCGTCACGCCGGCGAAAGAGATGGTTGGTTTCGTTTTTGTGCTGGTGAATGAAGACGGCTCGGCGCATCTCACAACGATCGGTGTCGCGCCGGAGCATCGCCGGCGTGGGCTTGCCACGCAACTACTTGAACACGTTGAAGGTGCGTTGCGCTTGCGTGGTGTATTCACGATCGTGCTCGAAGTTCGCGTCAGCAACACCGCCGCGCAAGACCTCTATCGCGAATCAGGTTATGCCGTCGTGCAACGCCTTTCCAGGTATTACAACAATGGCGAGGACTGTTATTTGATGGTTAAATCGCTCCGTTGAATTTCTCGAGCTTGAAGCATACTCTTCCAAATTTATATCCCATCACCGACACCGAGCTTTCGGGATTAACCCATTTTGAACAAGTACGTCGTTTGATCGAGGGAGGCGCTTCGCTTATACAGCTTCGCGACAAAACCTCTCCAACAGGGGCTTTTTACGTGGCGGCAGCCGAGAGTGTGGCGTATGCACACGAAAGAGGCGCTCAGATCATTATCAACGATCGGGTGGATGTCGCTTTGGCATCAGGTGCCGACGGCGTTCATCTCGGACAGGACGATCTCGATCCGGTCCATGCGCGACGGCTTCTGGGCGATGGAAAGATCATTGGTTATTCGACACATTCGGTCGCTCAGGCCCAGGCCGCTATAGAATTACCGGTCGATTACCTTGCGATCGGTCCCGTTTTCACAACTTCAACAAAACCAGAGCATGAACCGGTCGTCGGACTGGAAGGTGTGCGGGCAGTTCGGACGGTGCTAGGGGAGATGCCACTAGTCGCAATCGGCGGCATCACACCGAGGACGGCCGGGTTGGCTTTCCGGGCAGGTGCAGACACGGTCGCTGTGATCAGTCAACTTATCTCGGAACCGGATAAGATTGCCGTCCGAATGCGTGAATTCATCGACATACGCGCGTGATAAACATACTTGGCAATCGCTAAAAAATTTATTGCAATCCTTTGGGCCGTCACGTAAGATACTTCTGGAGAAACGGCTACCACCCAGGCCAGCCTATCGTTCAAGTCTTTCCTTTCCGTCTTTCACAACTTCCAGGGAGAAATCCACCTAAATGAGTTTGCTTGATGTAGCACCCATTATTGAGCAGATGTTGTCTGTCTCGGACAATGTCAGCGATCTGAACTTTTCCTGCGGACAGAAACCGCAGGTGGAGATCAGCGGAACACTGTACCCTTCGACGCCGCTTGGCCTGGGACGACTTACGGCATACCAGACGGAGATGATCGCTATGGCGATTCTTCGCGACAACGCCGAAGCGGCGCTTCAGTTGGCAAAATCCCGGACGGCGGATCTGAGCTATGCACTCCCTGGTAAATGCCGCTTCCGCGTAAATATCTTTCAGCAGAGAAACTCGTACTCGATCGTGATGCGCGTTATCCCGACCGAGATCCCGAGTTTCGAGGCACTCAATCTTCCACAGGTCCTAAAATCAATAGCGGATATCCGCAACGGAGTGGTTCTGCTCACAGGCCCCACAGGCTCCGGTAAGAGTTCGACGCTTGCAGCCATTATCGACCGGATAAACGAAACGAAGGCATATCACATCGTCACTATCGAGGACCCGATAGAATTTCTTCACAATCACAAGAAGTCAACGATCAATCAGCGCGAAGTGGGTGCCGACACAAAAGATTTCGCGTCGGCGCTGCGTGCCGCTCTTCGCCAGGCACCGAAAGTTATTCTTGTCGGCGAAATGCGAGATCTAGAAACGGCAGAGATCGCACTTGAAGCAGCCGAGACAGGTCACCTCGTTCTCTCGACTCTCCACACGATCGACGCATCCAAGACCATCGACCGAATCATCGGTCTTTATCCCAAGAACGAGGAGCGGATAATCCGCACGCGTCTCGCACAGACTTTCCGCTACATTGTTTCGCAGCGACTCGTCCCACGCGCCGACGGCAAGGGCCGCATTGCTGCGGTAGAAATCCTTCGGTCGAACCCCCGAACACGTGAGTACATCGAAAAGGGTGAAAGCGAGGGAAAGACATTGCTCGATGCGATCCGCGACGGTGAGATAGACGGCATGCAGGATTTCGATTCCGTCATCAGAAAGATGATCGAGGATAAAGTCATTACACTTGAGGACGGACTTTCTTACGCGACAAATCAAAACAACCTGCTGCTGCAGCTGAAAGGACTTTCTTCGACCGAAGACTTCGTCAACAAATCAAGACCGATAGTCGAGCCACTCGCCCCGCCACCACCCGCTCCCGCAAATTCGAACTCCGTCCTCGACCTAATGGAATAGGACCAATGGTGAGTGGTGAACGGTGAATGATAAATTACCGTTACCAACTTACCGCTCATCATTCAACAATCACCATTCACCATTAACCTGTCATGATCATTCGCTGCGACAACTGTTCAGTCTCGCTCCAATTGGACGAATCAAAGATCCCGAGCGGCAACTTCACCGTGCGCTGCCCGCGCTGCCAGAATATGCTCCGAGCGAACAAGGACTCGAAGGGCGTGGGCTCACCGACCGTGGAGCAACTTGCGGCCAACAAGCCCGCACCGGCAGCTGACCAGGGAGCCCAGCAATTCGCCGAAAAGCAATCGGAGTTTGAGATCAACAGCGCGCTGCGTTCACTACTGGCCGCTCTTCAAACGGGAAAGGCCAGCCTTGACAAGGATGACGAGGAGGCGGAAAAGCCGCGGCGAGTTCTGCTTTGCCTTGGCGAGAAGAAGGATGAGGTCGCGAAGCTGATGGCAGAATCCGGCTACCGCGTCTACATTGCTCAAACACCGGCCCAGGCGAATGAACGCCTTCGCGAAGGAAAGACCGAGATCGTTATCTTTTCACCGGATTTTGCAGCTGAGTTTGGCGGCGCGGCGATCCTGCAGCAAAAGGCAAACACGATGTACTCTTCGGAGCGTAGACGGCTGTTTCTTGTATCTCTCGAGGATGCCGGCACCACAATGAACGCCCACGAAGCATTCCTTCGAAATCTCAATCTTATCGTCAACACAGCTGACATACCGCAATTACCGCTGATCCTTAACAGAGCCGTGCTCGACTTCAACGATCTGTACCATTACCTCAACAAGGGTCTAGGCGTCGAACCCATCTAACAACCAGTTCATAAAGTTTTTCGACAACCGACGGTTGCCGAAAAAATGTAGGGGCAGGGCTATCCCGGCCGTCTTCCTTTCCCAGGCAAGACACGTCAGCGGGCAGCCACAGTTGCTGCCCCTACAACCTTTTTAAATGTGAATGGTGAATGATGAATGATGAATGGATTGCCTCGTAATTGACCATTCGCCATTCACCATTCGTCATTCACCATTCACCATTATAGAGACGCTAGCTCCGCAACCAGCATTTCGATCTGCAGCCGCGCACCTTGCGGGCCGCCGCCGCCTATAGAAGTCTTGATCGCAAGATCCGTCTTCGCCAAAAGCCGGATCGCATGCTCGAGGCGCTTACGATCCGTCCTTCGAGCCGTTGCGAGGAACCCTTCCTGATCGCTGTACCGCAGCTTCGCGATACGTGCTACCTCACCGCGATCTGCGCCTGCAGCCATCGCTTCTTTTGCCATTAGCAGGCGTCGAACGTTGTACGAGATCAGACCGAGCAGGGCGAGAGGCTCGCTGCCATCATTGAGGATCTTTTCCAGAGTCTTCAGTGCTTCGGCCTTTCGCCCGCTGAAGAGGTGATCGGTGAAATCGAAGTTTGAGATTTCTCTTGAATTCGCGACCAGCGTTTCTATCAGCTCAGCCGATATGACTTTGTCGGGCAGAGCCGACGTTGATAGTTTCGCTATCTCCATCGAAAGCCGGCGGACATCCGGGCCGACGAGCGCGATCAGTAGTCGAAGCGCCCGTTCGTCGATTTCCGAGCCCGCTTCGCGAACACGGTCGCGAGCCCATTTCGCTAACTCATCGTCAGCCAGCTCAGAAAACTCTACGACCGTCGCGTACTCGATA
The DNA here is from genome assembly GCA_036375155.1 of Pyrinomonadaceae bacterium. Classification (GTDB taxonomy): domain Bacteria; phylum Acidobacteriota; class Blastocatellia; order Pyrinomonadales; family Pyrinomonadaceae; genus OLB17. Next base: position 2,714 of record DASUSJ010000116.1, on the reverse strand, counting down.
AACAGCTTGGCGACCTTGCGCCTTTTATCGAACTCATCAGCGATAAAGATGATGGTGGATGAGGGAGCCGGGCGCTTCAGATATGCCTCCAGGACCGGCTCATCATCCTCGGTAAGCGTACTGCGGAAGTCCGTCGAAGAAATCCGAACATCCACTACGCGGATAACACGGCGGGCTGACATCATCGGCAACTGTTCGGCGGCCGCCAGGGCTGCCGTGAGATTGCCATCGGTGTTAAGTGAGAATTCGGTCTCGTTGAAGTCGCGAAGCTCGCCTTCTGTGAAACACTTGTCGCAGATATACCGCAGCGCCGTGTCGCGGAGATAGGTCTCCAGGCCATAGAGCAAGTAAACCGGCTCCAGTCCGCCGCGGCGCATGCTGTTGCGTAGAGCTTCCCGAGTGAGTGTGGCCACTACTTCTCGTCCTTGACGCCGAGCCCGTTGACGATGGCTGAGACGACCGATTCCGAGAACGCACGTGCGATGCGTTCTACTGCGGGATCTTCTTCGTTAAAAAAAGACCTGGGGTCCTCTGAAAATTCGAAGGAATCGCGAAAGATAAAATTCTGGTTGTCGTAGAGGATCTTGTTCTCTTTCAGATCGCGGATAGTTACTGCGGCGATGATCGTGACTTCGTAAACACGCGCCCGGCCCTGTCGATCAAGCAGAACGCCGGCAAAACTAAAGTCGCGTATGGTTCCTTCAACGACGGCATCAGCACCCTCGGTCGAGCCCTGCACCTTCAAACCGTTTCCACGACGAATGATCTCCCGCGAGACCGCCTCGGTAAACCTTGATCCGACCCGGTAACGGAGGCCCCTGGCTTCCGTCTGAAAAGCCGGTACGGCGACCTTTCGAATATTCTTCGGCAGGCCCGAGTTGGTAACGGGTTTATAGCATTCCGTAAATCCTGAGACCGCAAGGAGCGCGATACAGATAATAAACAGTTGAACAAACTTCATAACTCAGCCTTAATTGCCTCGACGGTCCTTACCGCGTCGGCGGTGTCTTTCACGTCATGCACGCGAACGATCTTTGCTCCATTCCAAACCGCGACCACGACACTCGCAAGCGATCCGGGAAGCCGCTTGTCCACCGGAGCATCATTTAGGATCCTACCTATAAAGGACTTGCGCGACGTGCCAACGAGAATTGGAAATTGGGGAAACGCTTCCGTCAGTTTACCAAGCCGCGCGATCAACTCTAAATTCTGCTCTGGTGTCTTTCCAAAACCTATCCCGACATCAAGTACGATCCTTTCAGCCGCGACACCGAAGCTCTCTGCCTTTGCGATCGCTGCTTGAAAACTGCCCGAAACCTCGGAAAGGATATCCTCGACCGGCTCCTGCCGATGCATCGTTTCAAATTCGCCGCGTGAGTGCATCAGTATCAAACCTGTCTTGCTACGGGCGGCAATTTCTCCTATCTCGGCGTCAAATCGAAGGCCTGAAATGTCGTTTAAGATCTCGGCACCGGCGTCGATCGCGGCTTTCCCTACTGCGGCCTTGCTCGTGTCTACGGAGATCGGGACATCGAAACGTTTGGCAATTCCCTCGATAACCGGGATCACGCGTCGTATCTCTTCGTCGACCAGGACTCGCGCGCTTCCCGGTCGTGTCGATTCGCCGCCTATATCAAGTACGTCCGCTCCCTCGGCGATCAGCTTTTCCGCTCGTCGCACGGCATCGTCAATACCGCTGATCAGCCCGCCGTCCGAGAAACTGTCGGGCGTGGTGTTGAGGATCGCCATGATAAGAACGCGGTCGACACCTATCCGACGGCGTGACGTCTGCCAGATCATTGCGTTCTCGCCGCGGCGTTACTCAGAGACACTCTTTCACCCAGTCCGAAGAACCGGTAGTTATCGCCGAATCGCTCTCTGAACAGCAGAAACGCAAGGTGTCCGCTGCAATGGGCAGGAGCAACGCCATCTACTTCCAGGTCATTGCGCAAGGTGGCGATAAGTTTCTCGATGTACGTCCGGTCGTATGGAATGAGATGGAACCCGCCAACCAGAAGCCGTGTTCTTTTCTTAGTGATCGCTCTTGCCTCGGAGACGATGTTCTCGATGCCCGAATGTGAGCATCCGCTGATTATCACATTGCCTTCCGGCGTGTCGAATGATGCAGAGAGCTCCGGTAAGCCGTTAAACTGAGGACTCTCGCCGAATGGCGGATAACGATTGTAGGTTCCAATTAGCTTCGCCGTGGTAGGCACGAGGGTAAGGCCCGGCAGAACCTCCTTTGGCGCTTTCAGGTATTCGATGTCCGATCTCCAGAATCTGCCCGTAGGTGTGGTAATCATTCCCTGCGTTCCTCGTTCACCACGAAAGTAGATCTCATCCTTCGACAGTTTCTGATCCGCGTCACGTTCGACCTCCTTGAAAGGAAATACGCTGGGTGCACCCAGCCCGACGAAGTCCGCCGGGAGATAGATCTTAACCCTCGGGTTTTTTTCAAGCAGGTAGTCGAAGCCGCCGATGTGATCGTAATGGGAATGTGAAACGATCGCGATATCGACCTTGGACAGGTCGACCCTTGAAGCGCGTACGTTCTGCTCGAGAAGCTTCGCGTTGGTGCCTGCGTCGAAGAGGATCGTTTTTCCCCGGTATCGGATAAGTGCCGAGAAGCCAAAATCCTGGACCATGCCCGAGCGGTCTTTGCCGAAGGCATCGTAAAGATTGATCATCTCGAATGTTATCGCCTGTCGAGTCTG
>DASUSJ010000115.1:0-5336 GCA_036375155.1 Pyrinomonadaceae bacterium | reverse complement strand
GTAGATAGCGAGATCGAGGTTCCGATTAGCTTCCCGCATACGCTGCTGTGCCTCCGCCATTGCGGGCCTGCGGTGTTGATTGATCTGCCGGATCTGGCGCACCTGATCGGGCGACAAGCCGAGTTCGGCAAACAAATTGGGACGACCACGGCCCCGTCGCTCGTCACCAACGTCTTGTGGTGGCGGGCCATCCTGTCCGAGGGCCACACCGGCGACCATTAACGTGGTTAGAAATAGGAAGAGTTTTAAGAGTTTCATTTTCCGTCCAGATCAATCGCTGGTATCGATATCTTCAAATAATTGCGCCAAGCGGAGCGATGTATCTTCGTCTTCCGCAAAATCGTTCAGAGTCGGCGTGTCGTTCCGCTGATTTTCCGCGGAAGTCTGCTTCGATTCAACCGGTCTTGGGGATCTGACCGGTCTTGGGGACCCAACCGCTCTCACATTCCGCTGGGGTACCCGATCAACATACCCCTCACGGCGTTGTGAGGGTTCTTCTTCTTTCTTAACCGGAACTCCAGCCACTTGCGAGGGCAGCTTCTCAGACACTACGCGATCAGAAAGAAGGTCAACTGGCTCCGGCGAGGCTAGGTTCGAATTGACCACAACTATGTCCTTAACATCGCTCGTCCATAGCAGCGGGCCAAACGTGAGCAGCGCCACTGCCAGCGCAGCGAACGCACCTCCCGGCACCGCCCAACCTCCGAAGGCAGCCCTGATCTTGTCGACGAACGAGAAACCCTCTGATGCCGGCACATAAGGAATTTCAAATACGGGCGTAGTGAGCGGTTCGAATTCAAGCTTCTTCCATTCGTAAACTTCGTAGCGAGCATTCGATATCTCCGCGAACTCATCCGTGCAAGCCGTGCAGTCAAGCAGGTGCAGCTCAAACTCAGAAGCTTCCGGGCTCGTGAGCTCACCGTACATGTACGGCAAGGCGTCGTTCGCAAATCTACAATTTGAAGCGTTCACCCTGGCCATTCAACTTATCTCCATCGGGAGCCGTTCGAGTTTCATCCGCAATTGTCTTAGCGCCGTATAAAGCCTGCTTTTCACCGTACTGAGCGGCAGCTCCAAAGTATCCGAGATCTCCTGAAACGTCATTTCTTCGAACTCTTTCATGACAATTACCTGCCTGAGATCCACCGGCAGCGAGCTTACTGCCTGTCGAACTATGGTCAGCCGCTCGCCTTGTTCGGCAGCCCTAGCGGGTGAACGGTGCGTCGGGGCAATGAATACGTTTTCTGTATCGCCCGCTTCATCGTCAAAAAATTCCTCGGACCGCGTCTTCGCACGACGTTTCACGGTCAAACACTGATTGACCGCGATCCGGTGAAGCCACGACGAGACCTTCGCCTCACCGCGGAAATTCGATATATTCCGATACGCCGCGATAAACGTTTCCTGAGCTGCATCCCGTGCCTCGTCCTCCCGGCCGAGCATACCGAAGCAGAGAGCGAAAATCTTCCGCTCCCATCTCTTAACGATTTCGCCGAAAGCTTCCGGATCATTGGAAACAGCCAATTCGACAAGCTTTTCATCTGTCAGGTTGGTTAGCATCAAACTCGTGTCGGCGCCGTCTGGGCACGAGAATCTTACCGCATAAACCGAATCCGAATACGAAATCCATCGCATTCAAAGGCTTAGACGCTTAAGGCAGGGAAAAGGTCGAGACAAATTAGGCTTGAAGGTTCAGAGTGCGGGCTTCAGCCCGTAGACCAAGTGAAGATCCCCGGGCTGAAGCCCGCACTCTGAACTCTGAACGCTGAACTAGACAAGTTAGCACTTACCAAGCAGCCAGAATACGAGAATGAAGATCAGGATCGTGGATATGATGCCGCCACCAAATTTATAAGCCGCCGCACCCGCGATACCGCCTCTCAACAAGTTGTTCATAATTCCTCCCTGGTTCGAATCTGAATGAAATTCGTTCACTCGTCGTGACAGGAGGGAATTCTGCAAGGGATGTTCCATTGGTAGGAGGTAAGCTGGTAGCAGGTAGTTTGTAGCAAGGTAGTTGGTAGTTGGTAGTTGGTAGCCGCCAGCACATACGAATATGAGCTACAAGAAAAAACGCGCTACCTGCTACCTTGCTACCAACTACTACCCACTACCGTCTTCGCTAACCCGCAGTGGCGGCGCCGGCACCGCCGGCCATTTCTTCCTGGATCTTCTTCATCCACTCCTGCGTCTTGCGGACTCGCTCCGCACCGTCCTTGCGATCCATGATCACCTTTTCGAGATGCTCAAACGCGTCCGGCATCTCCCACTGAGTCCGAAGTTCCTCGATAAAAGGCTGGATCTTTGCGAATACGCCGATGTGCTCGCCGTTCGTATCGTTGAACATCTCCACGTCTATCGCGCCGCGGTTGACGAGAGCGGCCGCCATGTCCCAATACGAGAGCACCATTCTCAGGTAACCTCCCACCTCGGGATCCATCATCGTTTTGTTGATGTCGTCCGCACTGGTCGGGTTGAAACTGAACATCCAGTTACGGGCTTTGCGCATCGTTTCTTCGCGTCTCAGGTCGTACAGTTTAAGAATAAGGTCCGCAGATTTCGCTTCTTTGCTCATTGGTAAGTCCTCCGGATTGTGGTGAATTGCGGTTCCATTCTGAATCCGGTAAACGACTGTTGTCAAACATGCTTACTTCGCAAGTGGTCAGGGTGCTGACCATTCAAGTCTTCTGTTTTTTGGTGGCCTTCTTCGTGTTCCTGCTAGTGTGGGTTCGAGGAAGTTCGTGATCACAGCGGTTGAAGTCGAACCACTAGAACACAATGAACATGAACACGGTTTGAGAGCTCCAATAGATACACCGGTGGGAGCGCATGCCGGATCTTGATCGCACATCACCGCAAAAATACGCGAATCGGATTTAGAACGTCCATCCACAACAGATGGCGATTAACGATTCACGATTCACGAACCACGATCTCGACCAACGATTCAGCACGATCGGCTCATAATGGTAAGCTGGTTTCATGTGCGGACGGTACGTCTTGAAAGCTCTCAAGGAAGACATCATCAAACACTTCAATCTCGTCGATGGGCTCGACTACTTCGATATCCACGGCTACAAGATGCGTGAAGAAGTGTTCCCCGGGGAGTTGATCACCGCAATCAACAAAGAAAATCGGCCGGAGGATATCTGGTGGACGATCGAGGACAAAGACAACAACGGCATTCCGAGGCGGGCGATAAACGCGAAAGCCGAAACCGTCACGAAAGTGCACATGTTCGCGGATGCATTCGAGCGCGATCGTGTCCTGATCCCCGCAACCGGCTTCTTTGAGTGGGACTGCGGAAAATGCCGGCACCTTTTCACCTTCGATGAGCCGCTATTTGCTTTCGGAGGTATCGCGCGTCAATGCGAAATCAAGGGAGAGGATCGCCGCTGTGGCGTGATCATGACCACGGCGGCAAACGACGTAGTTAGCCCAATACATGAGAAGGGCCGCATGCCTGTTGTGATTCACAAGTACGATTATGCTAAGTGGCTGGATCCGAGCACGTCGTTTACCGATCTACGTCGCTTAATGGCGCCGCTTGCTAATGAAGAGACACATGTCGAAAACGCGGAAGAAGCAAATGCGGAAAGTGTGCAGGGAAGTCTGTTCTAAAAGAGTCGCGACCCTTATTGTGCCGCACTCATCAACTCCGACACAGTTACAAACTCGTACCCGTTCGCCTTTAGATCGTTAGTGATCTTTCCGACCGCTTTAAACGACTCAACACGGTTTGCATACATAACGTGAAGCAAGATGATCGAACCCGGGCGGGTCTGTTCTACCGCCTCGCGTGCTATGTCACCCGCGGTCGCACGCGTATTCGAGTCCGGTTCAATGTCCCACGTAACCGTAGTGCGGCCATTCTGTGACAGATAGTAGGGAAGCACGAAAAGTTTCTTGCCATACGGCGGGCGGAAATGGATCGGGTTTTGATAGCCTGCCTCGCGTATCAACGCATCAGTTCGCTCGATCTCGCTTTGTACGAACGACGGCGTCACGAAGATCATTCTCGTGTGCGAATACGAATGGTTTCCGAGCTCGTGCCCCATCGCTGCGATCCTGATCCCCAGGTTCATCTGCTTTTCAAGCTCGGCACCGGTCACGAAGAACGTCGCCCGAACCTGCTCTTTTTCGAGCAGATCCAGAAGCGGCCGCGTCACTTCCGGTGTCGGCCCGTCGTCGAATGTTAGTGCGACTATTTTTCTAGAAGTCTCAACCCGGTCCACGATCGTGCCAAATGCTTGGAAGGATCTTGCGCTGCTGAACTGACGCAGGAACAGTAACAGGGCTGCTGCGATCACGAGGACGGCAATCGTGATATAGAGCTTCTTCCTCATTTGCTGCGCGTACTTGGCGGCCGGTTGTCCTGAGAACCCATCTTCCTTTCGAGCTCATCGATGAGCCGTGCCTGAGCTTCAAGGATCTTTTCCTTCGCCTCTTCGATAGTGAACCAGTCGGCGCGGTCGACTTCCGGATAATCCTGAGAATGCCCGGACGCATAGGTCACGGTGAATTTGTTGCTCGTGATCTTGTCCGGGTTCACATCGGCTTTCGCCGCCCAGGCGTGGACCCATTTCCCGCCTTTCTGCTTGATCGGGGTTAACTCGATGAAGGGCCCCTTAGCCGTGAATCCCGTTTCTTCCTTCAGCTCGCGTTTCGCGGCTTCCAAGGCTGGTTCGCCAGAGAACTCGCCTTTCGGGATCGTCCAAGCGCCCTTGTCCTTGTTCTTCCAGAACGGCCCTCCCGGATGAGTCAGGAAAACTTCGAGAAAGCCGTTCTTCGTGCGGTAAAGCAAAATGCCGGCGCTCTGTGTTGCCATGGATTTAATTTATCACGAGGGCAGGGGGCAATCGGTATTGGTCTCGGTTGTAGGCAAGCGATGGCGGACTCTGCAGTGGCGATGAAAAGTGGAAGGCGTGCTGGCTCCAAACGACTCGTAACTTTCGGCGGCCAACTGTCCACTTCGTACCCCATATGGTGTAAATCGATAGGCTACAGATTTTCACTCGTTTCTCTAAACTACTCATAATAAACGCCTATCTGGGTTTGGCACGGTCAATGCAGTTGCCGTGTCCGCAGCGAGCTGCAAAGTGCTTAGCACCCAGAGGCTGTTAGAAAACGAAAAAGGGAAGGAGTTAGAAAAATGAGATTGTTTAACTTTAAGAGTTTAGTCGGAGTCGCGGCGCTGGGTCTGGCTTTGATGGCCGGTGTGAGTGACGCGAGCGCACAGGGTTGGGGACGGATAGGCAAAGACCAGAAGCAGGCGATCAAGCGCCAGGAGAAACTCGAGAAAGAGCGGATCAAGCTTGAGCAGCAGCGTCTCCGCC
>DASUSJ010000114.1:0-4254 GCA_036375155.1 Pyrinomonadaceae bacterium | reverse complement strand
CCAACACCCACGCACCGTTTACGCCGCTTTTGCGAGCGCTTCCAATGATGAATCTGGCGCTGATATCGTCGGCTGGAGCTTACATCGACGGTACCGATCCGTTCGATCTGAACGCACGCGACGGCGACCTCAACTTTCGTGAGATTCCCGTGGAAGTTGGTGCTGAAGATCTTCGATACGCGGCTAAAGGTTACGATCCGAGAGCGGTCCTCGAGGATCGCAACGTGCAGATCCCGATCGATCGCCTGACTGAGTATCAGGCAAATGCGGTTATCGGAATGCTTAACAATACATGGTGGAGCCTGAGCAGTTGGATCCCGAATGCGCGGCTCGTTGCGGATGAGCTTGCGCCGAAGCTCGCCGAGCGACTGCATCGGTACGAGGTTCAAGCCGCACTCTTGATCCCTGCCGGGCGATTGTGTCATCAGACACTGGGGCTGATCGCACGCGGAATCGAACAGACCGGAATTCCTACAATGACGATCTCGGTCGATCCGGTGATGACGGACCGCGTGCGGCCGCCGCGGACGGCTTATTACAGCGGCGACTTCGGTTCGGTTGCCGGGAAGCCGAACTGGCGGGAATACCAACTCCGCGTTCTGGACGAATCTCTACGATGGATAGAAACCTTCGATCAGCCGGGAGCGAGAAAGCTGGCCGTCGATCTTGAAACACAAGTCGAAACGGCCAGGGGAGAAAGATAGCTTCTATTTCTACTTTCACATTCCTTGATTCTGACTTCTGGTCTTGAAGAGCTCGCGGATGCAACCGAAAGCATAAAGGCCTTGAGGTTAGCCGGGGGTGGGATTGCCAGTAATGTCGTCGAGCACGCGTAGCGTGCAAAAGACGTCTATCGCTCGCATACACGAGCTCGATTGGTTGTCTATTCATATCCCAGCTAGTCGCTGGGGCTTTCTGCTGTCGCTCGCGCACGCTAGCTGTCGAGGGATTCGAGGAACCGAGGAACGCAAAACCGGGAACCCGTTCCAAAAACGACAAACCAGAAACTAAAGACCAAAAACCAGAAATTTCTAACCAAAAACCAGAAACCAAAACTCGGAACTGGAAACCAGAAACTCGAAGATCGAAACCAGAAACCCGGAAATGGAAACCTGAAATAAGGAGCTAGAAACCCGCCTGCCACTCCTTCACAGCCTCAACCGGCCATAACAGCATCAGGATATTCAGTAGCAAACTATCGCGGATCCAGAACAACAGGACGAGCTCCGTGAATATGAACAGCCCCACAGACCAAACAAACCGCAGCTTGTAAGCCATCCAAAACCCGAGCCCGCAGCAGACAATATCGGCCGTTGAATTCACCACCGAATCACCGAAGTAATCGAGCGAGATCGTCGTTTCGCGATACCGGTTTATGACGTAATTCGTATTCTCGATGACTTCCCAACTGCTTTCGATGAAGATCGCGAGGACGAATCGCCACGCCATCGGCATTTTCCAAAACACCAGCCCGATCAGCCAAAATTCCAGAATGCCGTGCAGGATGTGTGAGAACGAATAAGGATCGATGATGTGCTGCGAGTTATGCTTCGACCAGACATCCCAGGACCAGGGCCAGGCGTCCCCGACCTCGCACCACCAGACCCGGCCTTGGAAAATCAAAGCCACGATAGCCATCACGACAATTATGGCGACGGCCGCGATTTGAGCACGATACTTCGTTGGCATGCGGGTTGGTATTTGCGCTGGAACGCGATGCGTACGCATCGAGCTGTGTTTCACGCAGAGCTCGCAGAATTCGCGGAGGAACGCATATCTCTGCGCACTCTGCGAGCTCTGCGTGAAAAACTTCTCTTATTCCGTCGAAACCGAATCTTCACCCTTCAGCGCAGCATTCAATGTGTGCCAGCTAAGTGAAGCGCATTTTACGCGGGCGGGAAATTCCAGCACACCCGCGAAGATCTTTAACTTTCCGAGATGATTCTCTTCGGTTTCTATATCGAGTCCGCCGGTTACCATCCGATGAAATTCCTCGAAAAGCGCTTCCGCTTCTTCACGGGTTTTCCCCTTCACCGTTTGCGTCATCATCGACGCCGACGCCTTTGAGATCGCACAGCCGGACCCTTTGAAAGCCACGTCCTTTACGAGATCGCCTTCGAGATCGACATAAACGCGCAGCGCATCGCCGCACAGAGGATTATTTCCATCGGCGGTCCGGTCGGCATCCTCGATCTCGCGAAAATTCCGTGGGTTCTTGTTGTGCTCGAGAATTGTTTCCTGGTAAAGGTCGCTTAGTTCTGACATCTAAAATAATCCTACTACATTGCCACTCTCGTCTATGTCGACCCGTTCGGCTGCCGGGTGTTCCGGAAGCGCAGGCATCGTACGCATATCTCCACAGATCGGATAAATGAATCCGGCCCCCACGCTCGCTCGAACCTCCCGGACCGGCAGGACGAAGCCGGTGGGAGCCCCCTTAAGCATCGGATCATGACTTAGGCTCAGGTGAGTTTTCGCCATACAGATCGGCAGTCCGCCAAAGCCGTTTTCTTCGTATGTTCTTATCTGGCCATCTGCCGTGGACGTATAGCTCACAGCTTCAGCACCGTAAATTTTCGTTGCGATCGCCTCGATCTTTGACTTGATCGTTTGATCGAGATCGTACAGGAACCTGAAATCGTTCGGCTGCTGCGCTGCCTCGATGACGAGTTCGGCAAGCTCGATCGCGCCCTTTCCGCCGTCAGCCCAGTGCGTGGACACCGCCGCCCCCAGCGCACCGGATTCGACAGCTATCCTTTTCACAGCGTCGATCTCTTCAGGATGGTCGGTCTCGAATGCATTGATAGCGACGACCGGCGTCACGCCGTGAAGTTTGACGTTCTCGATCTGCTTTCGCAGGTTGGAGGCGCCGGCCTCGACATCAGCGACGTTGTTCTCGAGCATCTCGGGCGGCAGCGCTTTCCCGGCGACGATCTTGTATTTTCCGCTGTGCGACTTTAACGCTCGTATCGTCGCGACGATCACACAGGCATCGGGCTTCAATCCGCTGTAACGGCATTTGATGTTGAAAAACTTCTCTGCGCCGATGTCGGCCCCAAAGCCGGATTCCGTCATCAGATAGTCGGCGGTCTTGATTCCGATAAGGTCGGCGAGAATACTGCTGTTCCCGTGTGCGACGTTGGCGAACGGCCCAGCGTGAACGAGCGCGGGTGTGTTCTCGAGCGTCTGCATGATCGTCGGCCTGATGGCGTCGCGCATCAGTACCGTCATCGCACCGGCCGCACCGATCTCTTCGGCGGTTACGGGAGTCTTGTCGTGCGTCATTCCGACAACTATGCGCCCGAAGCGCATTCGCATGTCTTTCAACGAAGTCGTCAACGCAAGTATCGCCATTACCTCGGACGCGACGGTAATATCAAATCCGGTCTCCCGCGGGATCCCGCCCTCCATACGTCCGCCGAGACCGATTATTATCTTCCGAAGTGCGCGATCATTCGTATCGACTACACGTTTCCACGTGATGCTGTGGGGATTGATGTTCAGCGGATTGCCGCGGAGCAGTTTGTTGTCGACCATAGCAGCGAGCAGATTGTTCGCAGCCGTGACGGCGTGGATGTCGCCGGTCAGGTTCAGGTTGAATGTCTCCATCGGGACGACCTGTGCGTAGCCACCGCCCGCCGCACCGCCTTTGATCCCGAACGTGGGACCTTGCGACGGCTGCCTGAGCGATATCACGGAGCGCTTTCCGAGATGCTTCATCGCCTCGCCAAGTCCTATCAGCGTAGTCGACTTCCCTTCACCTAACGGCGTCGGAGTGATAGCCGAGATGTCGATGTATTTTCCGTCGGGCCGGTCCTTGAGACGATCGAGTACGTTGAGGCGGACCTTTGCGACATGCGGGCTGCCGTAGATGTCGATATCGTCCGGGCCGAGTCCGAGTTGATCTGCGATCTCTGTAATGGGCCGAAGATTCGCGTGCTGGGCGATGTATAGATCTGTGTACATGAACAGATTATGGGAAGTTCGAATCTAGCTTAAAGTGATCACGCGCACAACTCCTGATTCGAGCCGTCGTAGATGGCGTCAGCATAAAGCCTCGGCCGCAAGGAGCTGTGTCCAAACCGGAGACGGGGCTGTTTAAATTGCCACGACCTTCAGGTCGTGGGAACTGAAATTACCCTGCAGCGCGGCTTTAGCCAAAATAACAAATTGCAAAGATCCGGTACGCTTCAGCCGAAAGGCAAAAGCCAAAAGGAATCTTTTTATAAATTTAGCTAAAGCCGATAGCGAAAC
>DASUSJ010000113.1:0-17814 GCA_036375155.1 Pyrinomonadaceae bacterium | reverse complement strand
TGCCGAGCTGGTTCTCTCGGGCTTTTGTGAAATCGTCCCGAAGCGCGAGACCGTAATCGAGCTTGTTCTCGCGCTCAGGTGGACGACTGGGTGTAGGAAGATCTGACGGACTCAGGATCTTAATGGGAGAACCGCCGGAGGTCGAGACCAGATATAGATCACGCGGCATTTTGCCTTCGGCGTTCCAAAGATAGACGACCTTCGTGCCGTCCGGGGACAGCTTCTCGCCGTCCGGCCGCATCCCGGCTATCGATGGCTCGGCCATGATGTCTCGGACGGTGAGGTTTTGGCCAACGGCGGCTCCAACGACGCAAAGAAGGATAAGAACTGCAAGAACGTTCGTTCGATATGAGTGTCTGAGTCTCATAAAGTGAGTTGGAGTACCCAGGTTTTCAGATTCACGGCAATTCTAATGCGGCCGCGCGTTTTTCGGCTTTCTGCGCTTCGGTGAGGCGTTGGTATTCGTATATGGCGTTCTCCCACGTGCCGTACATGGCGTTCGGGAGCATGATGAACTTCTTCCCCCATGCGTCTTTTACTTTATCAACTTCAGCAAAACGATCGGCGATAGACTTCCGTTCGAAAGTGGATGAGAAGTCATCGAGATTGTCCCCGACAAGAAGCACGATCCGGTGACGGGCTGTCACCATCGCACGCCTGGCATCTTTGCTCGATTCTGCCGTGCGGAGAAATACGTTCTCGGGAGAAACGTCGGCGAAACCGACGCTCTTCAAATTTTCGATGGTTGCCAGCTTCTCGTTCGTCTCATCACGATTCGAAACGTAGAAGACCTTTACGCCTTTCGACGCAGCGTAATTTAGAAATTCAACCGCACCCGGTATCGCCTTGGCTTTTCGCATGTTCGTCCACGCGTACCAGTCTTTTGGGTTGTAGGGCGTGCTGGTCTTGATCCCAAGTGCCTGTGCGGGCGAATTGTCCAGAACAGTCTCATCGATATCCACCACGATAGCTCGCGGCATTTTTCGTTCGGCCTTCGGCAGCTTTTTTACGTTCTTCTTGTCGAGGTCGGCATCCAACTGCCATCGAGCCAGATTGAAAGCCTGATACGCGAGTGCCCGGTACTCAGCCGCCTTCTGCATGTAAAGCACCGCCGCGGTCTGGTAATCCAGATCGGCGGCCGGAGCGGGCTGTGGCGCCTGCGCCTTCGCGAATGCAGCGATAGCGAGTACGAGCAAGATGCTCAAAGAGTATTTTCTCGGTTTCATAACTTGGTTGGAGAGCGAGTTCGGGTAGATTATAAATTATCCATGCCGGAAAACCAGAAGGAGAAAAACGACGGGAGCGTCGCTGAGGATCAAAAGGAGCGCGGGTATTATTACGACGACGCTCATGGTTATGAGGAGTATATTCCGGAGGACGACGAGGACGGCGTCACTGAGCCGACAGACGATGCAGATCGATCGAGCTTGCCGCAATAACCGTCCGGAAAAACGGCTTGCCCCACTTGCGCCAAGTTAACGCCCCATCGATCGAGGGTGGCAACAACCTCTCTACTACTGCGGTTGCTAGGCATACCTTTCCGCCGCTCGCGCTCTCGCCTTCGCGGCTTCGACCTCTCGATCTCGCGGCGGGGCATTTGTTACCAAGGAGTTCAGCAACTCCGTCGCGGCGAGGTGAACTTTCTCGACCGCTCGATTGAAAGCCTCTTCATTCGCCTTCGACGGCTTCGAAAAACCGCTTAGCTTTCTTACAAACTGAAGCGATGACGCACGGATCTCGTCCTCCGTCGCGGGTGGTTCGAAATTGTGAAGTGTTTTTATATTTCTGCACATAAGCTACTCAGCGCTGCCGTACGGCCGTGTGATCAACTCGAGCATGTGGCCATCCGGATCTTTGAAGTAGACGCCCCGGCCACCGTCGTTACGGTTGATCTCTCCACCCCTTGATCGGGCTGGATCGGCCCAGTATTCCAATCCCATTTCCTTGAGACGGCCGAAACACGCATCGAACTCCTCTTCCGAGACGAGAAACGCGAAGTGCTGCGTGGCGATATGTTCCGTCGTCTGGAAGTAGTCGATCGAGACATTATTATCAAGTTCTACCACCATGAAATGATAGAGACGCCTGGGCTCGGGAAGGCCGAGAATGTGCGTTAGAAACTTAGCGGACTTCTCCTTGTCCGAGCACCAGGCGATCGTGTGATTAAGTTGTGCGGCCATTAACGATCAATTCTCGATGACTGAGAGGAAATTCCCGGCCGGGTCTTTGAACCAGGCGATGTTCGGTCCATTCCCGTCTTCCTTCCCGCGGAAGACACCGTTCTCGTCCGTTTCCAGTTCGCCGCCGTATGATTCGAATTCGATCCCATGGTCAGCGAGCCTGTTTACCGCTTGGTCGATATCGTCGACCTGGAAGTTCAATACCGTGAACGTTGCCGGTTCATGATCATCTTTCGGATACAGGAAGATCGGAGTGCCTTCGATGTCGAGCTCCAATCCTTCCTCAGTTTCAGTGACGTTAAGTCCGAGAATCTGACCGTAAAATTCTTTGGCTTCTTTTAGATCGTCTACCGAGAAGCTGCTGAATGCTCCGGTGAAAAAACTTTCTTCTGCTTTTTTTCCTACTGCTTGTGCCATTGCAAATCTCCCGTGTATGTATTTCTGACGAATGCTTGTCGCACATCAGGACACAATGAACGATGGCGCTGTTGCTACCAGCCTAAATGCCTGTGTTTGCGACCCGAGGACAAACGGGCGCGCAATTACTATTCCGGCTGACACTGATCGAACCCGGGTCATGCTTCCGTCTTCTCGATATCAACGTTGATCCCGAGCCATTTGCCCTGGCTGAAACGGATGACGCTCAGTGCACAGCGGGTGACGTGACCAGCGAGGATCGCGATCCACACATCGAGTGGTTCCAACGTGCCGGTTTGTTGAATCACAAAGCAAATGCCAAGAGGGACCGCGACCTGAGAAATTATCGAGATGTAAAGCGGGCTTTTCGTGTCGCCGGTTCCTTGCAGACCGCCGGTATAAGTAAGTGCGACGGAAATAAAGATGCCGGAAAACGCGAGAACGCGGAGTAGTTGCGTGCCTATCTCCACCACGGTCGGTTCCGTCATTCCGAAGATCGCAAGCAACTGCGTGGGAAAGAAAAAGAAGAAAAAGCCGATGAACGCCGAACCCGCCATTCCAAATCTCGCGGCGACGTGAACTGCTGTTTTTGCCCGCTCGGGATGACCCGCTCCGAGGTTTTGTCCGGCCACCGACGCGGCAGCACCCATCAATCCCATGGACGTCCACGTAATCAGCGAGAACAGCTGGACGTACGAGACGGCATAGGCCGCTTGGGCGGCTGCGCTGTGTGCGAGCGATCCGATGAAGGCTAAAAGCAACACGCCGCCGACATTCATCGCGATTCCCTGGATCCCCGCCGGAAGGCCGAACTTAAAAAGTTTTTTGATGACGCCCCAATCCGGTGCGTAACTCCCTCCCCGAGGGAACGACACGACCCAACCACCATTCCAAAGTTTCCAGAGGGCATACAGCGATACGCACCCGGCGGCTATAACGGTTCCCATCGCTGAGCCCGTTGTGCCGAACGCGGGTATCGGTCCGAGACCGCGGATAAGTACGAGACTTAGCACAAGGTTTAATACCGTCATGAGGATGCCAAGTACCATCGGCGTGCGAGCGTCACCCGCTGAACGCAGCGCACCGCCCAGCATGAAAAAGATCAGCATGCCGCCACTGAACGTGTACATGATCCGAAGATACGGAAGGGCCTCAGTTTTTACTTCCGGCGCAGTGTTTACAAGGTCCAGCAGGTACGGTGCAGCAAAATATCCGATCGGAGCGAGAACTCCGAACGACATAAAGATGGCCGTTAGGAATGCTTGATAAACCGTGCGATTTACTTTCTTCTCTTCGCCCGCGCCCGCAAAACGCGCGACTAAAACGCTCATCCCGATGAAGATCGAAGAGATGAATACGATCACCACGATCCACAGCTGGATGCTGACGCCGATCGCAGCGTTCCCGGTGTACCCTACGAGGTTGCCTACGAGCGCGTGATCGATGATGCCCTGAATTCCGCCGATCACGTTCGTCAAGACGGTCGGCCACGCGATCTTCCACACGGCCGGACCGAGCGGGCCTTCGACTATCGAGCGGTCGAATTTCTTGCTCGGTTTTACAGGAGCGGCCTCGGGTAAAAGTTCGGCCACTTCGTCAACCGCGATAGATTTTGCGGCATTGTCCGGCATTCGTTACTTCGTATCGATCGTTAAGTAGAGATGGCCTCAAGTACCTGGCCCGCCGGATTCATATAGACGCGGCGGTACAAGAAATAGGAGCCGAAAACAAGCGCAAGCGCGACCGCCGGTACTATGAAGAAGACCGCCGGATCGCCCACCGAGAGGTGCGAATAGAGCGCTCCGATCAGATCGATCACAAGTCCGGCGTAAGCCCACTCCTTTAAACTTCGGGGCAAGCCGGGGATCACAACTGCCAGTACCCCAAGAATTTTCGCAACCCCGATAAACGGGATCAGGTATTTCGGGTACCCAAGATGGGTAAAGATCTCCACCGCACCCTCAACCATAAGGACGTCGGGCACGGCCGAGATAACCATCAAGGTGGCCATCAAACCAGTTACTATCCAGTAAGCGATCTTCATATGTTTAGAGATCCACCAGAACTTTAAATCCGCCATAAACCATTCGCTTGTAGTCAAACGGAGGTTTATGGCCTTCCATTCCGGCTCCTAGTTCAGGATCCGCAAACAGCGCCTTCATCACCTTGTTGCGATGAGCTTCGGATTTGAATTCGACCGCGGCGTACACCAGAGTCTCACCGGGTTTCAGCTTGATCCGCTTCGGAAAGGGAACGACGTCCTGAACGTTTAGGTCTGACGCGACATATTCCCGGTACCTCAGCGCTCCGTGTTTCATGAACAGCTTTCCCGCAGCCGTAGCAAGTTTCTTGTAAGCGGGAATGTTCTCCTCCGGTATGGGCAGCAAATAAACGTCGGCATATTTCGACATAGTTAATCGTTATCTGAGCGGCGCGTATTTCGGCTGAAGCAGCGGCCTGAAAGCGTCCCAGTGGTAGTAAGCGAGAAAGATATTCGCCAGCACAAGGAAGATCGCAACCGGCAATCCGGTCCGGTCCAGAAAGAGATGGACGAACAAGATGTTAATGATGATCGGCGACAGGACCACTAACACGAGTGGAACGAACCGTCCGACCAGAAGCAGGATCCCGCAGACCAGCTCGGTGATCTTCAACAGCATGAAGAAATAGCCGGATGCGGCGAGTCCTTCGTTGAAGGTTTTTATCGGACCGTCAAGCGGCGGCATCGGGAACACGCCCATAACCATCAGGAAATAAACCACCGATGAGAAAATGAAAAGAAGTCCCATCAGCGTACGAACGATTATCATTGCGATTTTCATAGCGGTATTCTCCAAAAGGTTATTTCAAATCTGCGACAAGAAGGCCGAGTCGATCCAAGGCCTGGCCCCAGCCGAACCCATGCTCATCGCGATAGGGAACCGTTTCAAACAGTGACTGGCGCAGTCGCAAAGCCGTCTTGCTACCGGTCTGGCGGAAGGTCAGCTCAACGACTGTGCTGCTCCATAGCTCCCCCGCCTCGTTTTCACGATTCCATGTAAAAACGATCCGCTCGGGCTCGACTATCTCGCGATATTCGCCCCATACCCAGTGATCTTCGCCCTCCGGCGACCGCATGCAGAATCGATACGATCCGCCAACGCGAAAATCTAAATCACAGAAGGGAAGCGTAAAGTCGTTCGGGCCAAACCAGCGGACCAGATGTTCCGCACGCGACCAGGCGCGAAAAACAACTTCCGGCGGAGCATCAAAAATGCGATCGATCACGAGCGTGCGATCGCTCGCAGTTGCGGTCGAACTATTTGTCGTCATGTTCTACGACCCGCCTGTTCGAAACTTGGATTTGCAGATTGAATCGTAGAACTAAACCGTACCTCTTCGCAACGGCAACATCACACGTAGTCGTGCGTCCCGCAGGTAAAGCCCGAGCCAGATCATCACGCCCAGATAAACCGGAAAAAGTGTATGCGTGAGCAACGGGCTGCCGACGCGAACGTGCGTCGCGACAGCGCCGCCGAGATAGCCGGTAAGCAGGATCGCGCCCAGCATCGCGGTCTGGGGGACAAGATAAGTCACCGTCGAGGCGAGCAGGATGATGCCGAGTGGCAGGATCAGGCTTTCCCGATATCCGAGTTGAACCGTCCCTTCAACGACCACTTCTGGTTTCAAAAACTTCCCGATGGCATCTGCAAGAAGAAACAGCACGGGCAGACCGCTGATGATATAGCCCGCCCACGGCCTTTTGCTTTTGATGTTGTTCGTTTCCATATTCGCAGTTTAATAACGCGGCACTCGATGCTCGATTAGGACCGGTATCTAAAGACAGATCAGTCCGACGGGCCGGCCACATTCAACATCCATTGAACCCCGAATTTGTCGGCAAAGCAGCCGAAATAGCCCCAGAACATGTCCGACATTGGCATCTCAACTTTCCCGCCCTCCGAAAGCCCGGCGAAAATTCGATCTGCTTCTTCCCGGGTGTCGGGTGAGAGGGAGATGTAAAAGTTATTTCCGACGTTCAGCTTTTGGCCGAATGATTCGAGTGAGTCACTGGCCATTAGCATCCCACCTCCATCTACCGGGAGGGCTATATGCATGATCCGCTTTTTGTCAGCCTCAGTGATATCACCGCATTGCGGATTGTCCGCGAATCTCATCACAACCGCGAAATCGCCGCCGAAAACCGATCTGTAAAAATTGAATGCTTCTTCGGAATTGCCGTTAAAGTTCAAGTACGGATTCATCTGTACTGGCATAGTGTTCTCCTATAGAAATTTGGTATTAATGGGGGTCGCGATCTGGAGCGTATGTCAGAAATACCGTCCCCGAATTCCATCTTTCGAAACCGGTCAGGTTCAAACCGCGCGGCGCCCCATCGGCTCTGAATGTGCGGCTCCCGCTAGCGAGAAGATATGGGGTGATCATGATGCGGCACTCGTCGATCAGCCCCATATCGAGAAGGGAAGAGGCAAGAGTTGCGCTGCCAAACACGGCGATCTCGCCACCGTCTTGCCCCTTCAAAGTCCGGATACGTTCTTCAATGTCGCCGCTGATCAATTCGGCATTGTTCCATTCGACTTGGTCTAAGCTAGTCGAAACGACGTATTTTGGCAGGCTGTTCAGGATCTCAGCGTCGCGACCCGTAGCCGTTGGCCAATAGCTCACGAACAATTCATAGGTCTTTCGCCCGACGACGAAAGCCCCTATCGACTCGAGCATTTTCGACGCGTAGGCTTCGAACTCCTCGTCCTCGATCTGTGCGGTAAGTTCGAGCTTTTTCTCCGAGTCCTCCATGAAGCCGTCGAGCGTTGTACTGATCTGCCAAAACACCTTTCTCATACTTCGTCACTGTATCTCGGCGAGGTATTCGTCCATCTTGTCGAGGCTCGAATTCCATCCGTCAACAACACCCATTGCCTCGTGCTTCTTCTTGTCTTCGAGAGTCGGATGCGAGGTTATGAGGGTGAGCTTTGTTCGCTCTCCGAGGTCGTCGAACAGGGCAGTGAGGATCATTCCCTGCGGAAGATCAAGCTTCTTCTCTGCGGCCATCTCTTCGTAGCCCTCGCCCCATTCGTCGGTCGATACTATCTTCTCGATCGGAACGATCTCCTTGAAGACACCTGCCGATGGATATTCTGTCCCGTCTGGGCCGATCATGACGTACGACGAGCGTCCGCCGACCTTGAAGTCCAGGGCATCCACTCGCGTGGTGAAGCCCTTTGGTCCGAACCATTTTTCTATATGCTTTGGTTCGGTCCAGACATCCCAAACGAGCTGTCGTGGAGCGGCAAACTCACGTGTGATTACGATATCCGTTTCTTTGTATTGGGCAGTGCTTGCTGTTGTCATTATTCTTCTCCTTGTTTGTTTATCTTTTTATGAAAGTTTGACAGTCCGTAGCTCGGCGAGTTTGCCGCCGACCCACGCACACGGAACCGACAATACGGCGAGTGCTATCGGGTACCAGGCAGGACCCAGGTCCATTGGAATTGTCACGACCGCGGCTGCGGTGCTCAGAAACAGACCGATGAATCCAAGGATCAGGGAGTGAAGCATGGGTCGAGATGGAGCGAGCACCCCGGTCAGGAAACAGCCGGCGATCGAGAGAACCGTTCGATAGATGGTCGCCGTCACGACCATCCACGGGGTATCGAACCTCTCGTTCGGCGGTGTAAAGATCCCGAGAGATTCGAGTGCCAGATCCACGCCGCTGTGCGTGACGAAGATAAAAACTAACCCTGCGAAAACTGCTCCGATACTTTTTAGAATACTCATTTCGAGACTCCCTTAAGCTTCAGATACTTGTCACGCTCGTCCTTCGTGAGCTTTTCGATCGAATACCGCAACATTACCCTCGGCATTGCTGCGGCGTGCTTGTCCAGAAACATAAACAGGCCTTTTTTGTCCTTATCGCCCGCCGTTCGAAGCATCCATCCGGTCCCCTTGTTCACTAGATCTTCACGATCGTTCACCAGGATCTTCGCGATCCTGAACGTGTCGTCCGTCTGATTCAGCTTCAGGATGAAATGCGCCGTGGCGACGATCGCCGAACGGCGTTCCCAGATATTTTTCGAACGAGCGAGTTCGTAGAGTATGTCGCGTGGTTTGTCTGCGAGGTACTTTCCGACCACGTAGTACGCCGCCAGATCCACGAGGTCCCAATCGTTGATGCGATCGTGCCGCCGGATGTAAAGATCGTAGAGTTCATTGAGACGATCCTCGGAGCAACTCTTGCTCTTCGCCGATTGGCCTATGATGCTCATGGCACCCACACGTACCTCGTGGATCGGACTCTCCATAAGTTTTTCGATCTCAACAGCCGGCATATCAACGAACTCTTTCGCAAGGGCGAATATGCTGCCCATTCGCACACCGATGAAATAGTTATCCTTCGACTGCTTTTTCGGATCGAACTTGAAATAGCGCGTGTGCTTTTCAAGCTCTTCATCGGACTGAAGCGCCTTCAGACGTTTTGTGAATTCTGAGGCTGTTAGTTTCATGACCATGGTCCGGTTGCTACCGCTCCGGTTCTGACCGCCCTTAATCCGCGCTCTTCTTTCTTTTCTATTTCCCGTCGTAAGCATCTTGCAGCTTCTGAATGTCCAGCTTCTTCATCTTCAGCATCGCTTCCATCGCGCGTTTGGAGCCATCGGCATCGGGCCCTCCGATAAGCTTGTTCATTACCCTCGGGACGACCTGCCAGGAAAGCCCGAATTTATCCTTCAACCAACCGCATTGCGATTCCTGGCCGCCGTCCGCAGTGAGCCGTGACCAGTAATAGTCGACCTCCTGCTGGTCTTTACAATCGATCACGAAAGAGATCGCCTCGTTGAACCGGAATTGCGGCCCGCCGTTCAGACCCACGAACTTCTGACCTGCGATTTCGAATTCAACCGCCATTACCGAGCCCTCAGGCTGGCCCGAGATCTCCGAGGACGGCTCGTCATATTTCGATGTTTTTCCTATCTCCGACTTCTCGAAGATCGATGCGTAAAACCTGGCGGCATCTTGTGCGTTCCCGTCGAACCATAAACACGGCGTGATCTTTTGTGTCATTTAATTCTCCTGATCGTCCAAATCGATCGTGCGGGCTTGGGCTTCAACCAATCAGCACACGACATAAACTGAGGCGTCGATGCCGTGTTCGGTTATTTGGTCTTTCGATAACCCTTTGTTGTGTCTCTTTCGTTTGGTTTGTGTGATTCGTAGTTTCCGGCTACCGAAGCCACGATCTCACGAACCAAACGAAATCACACTAATCTCTGGTGCCTGCGACCAATAAGCACGAATAGCCCGGAAATGTTTATGCCGTCGCCGCAGCCGTTTGTTTATTGAGCCACTGATCGAGCCGTTCGTAGCCTTCCTTGACTCCTTGCTCCATCCCGGACGCAACCATGCCGTCGCGGTCCTCGACAGACTTGAATACCGACTGGCTTACAACCCGGCAGCGATTGTTTGGGAGTTCCTCGAACGTCGCAGTCTCAAGCGAGACATGACCCGTTTCCGGAAGGCCTTCAAATTCGAAAGTACGAATGATTCGTTCCGGTGCGAGAAGTTCGTGGCACACACCGTGAAATCCGAACTCATTTCCGTTCTCGTCCGAATGAATGAATCGCCATGGCTGACCGGCCGCTTCAGCGTTTTTCTCGATCTTCATCCTGAGATTTTTTGGCCCAAGCCACTGGATGAGAACGTCAGGGTCGGTATAAGCGCGAAACACAAGCTCGCGCGGCGCGTCGAACTCGCGTTTGATAAATACTTCCTGTCGTCCGGGTTCTGCGATGATTTCTGTTTTATTTGCCATTTTTATCGTCTCCTTTTTTCGTCGTGTCTTCAGATTGAATTTCTTTTAAGTACTCATCCAACCGCTCAAAGCTCTCTTCCCAAAACTGGCGATAGCCACTTACCCAGTCCGAGACCTCGCGTAGCGGCGCGGCTTCCAACTTGCACGGGCGCCATTGCTTATCCTTTCCCCTCCGAACGAGTTTCGCTTTCTCGAGCACCTTGAGGTGTTTCGAGATGGCCGGCAGCGTCATCCGAAAGGGAGCGGCGATCTCCTGCACGCCGGCTTCACCGCGGGACAGACGCGCGAGTATCGCCCGCCGCGTGGGATCCGCCAATGCTCCGAACACTCTACTCAAACTGTCTGTCGCCGTCGCAGCCATTTGTATTTAACCAAATGGTAAAATACACTGCCTTGAAACGGGCTGTCAAGCCCCGCGGTTCTATTCACGGAGTGGGCGTGACAGCCCGATCGTTTACGCAGTCGCTGTTTTTTCGGATTCTCCTTCCGTCTTGTGTTTAACGACAAACGATCGAAGGTCAGTGATCTGATCGCCAGAGAAACGATAGACATCGCAGTACGAATATGAACTCGGACTACCGTTCTCTTCCATTGTCATGTCGCCGTAGCATGCGGCAGCATCACCCTCAGCAATGATCGAAGTGACGTTAAGCGATGTAAGTTTGCTATCGACCATTGACGACATAAATTCGCGGATCGTTTCCTTTCCCGTTCTGACCTCATCGCCCGCCATGTCCCATCTGACATCATCGGCGCAATGCTCGAGAAATACTTCCGGATTGTTCTGTTCAAACGCGGCGTTAACTTTTTCGATTATTTCCTTGATTCTCGCTGTTGACATTTATTCCTCCGTGAATAGATAAGCGGGTCCGGCCAAAACCGCCGGCGCGGAACACCCGAAAATGGCCACTCTCCCGATACATGGGTGAATAGCCGCGAAAACGAAATGGATTTCGTTGCTCTTTAGCCTTTATCGAATTGACGCCGTGAAGGAAGGTCTGGTTGTCCGGCCATGTTACCGCGATTATTTCTTCGGCCGCTCGTTCGCCTTCAAGACCCGCTTTCTCAACCTGATCGCTTTAGGCGTCACCTCGATAAGTTCGTCGTCTGCGATAAATTCCAGAGCGCGTTCAAGCGACATTTCGCGAACAGGCACGAGCCGCATGGCTTCATCCGCCGATGTCGTACGCATGTTGGAAAGCTTCTTTTCCTTGATCGCATTAACGTCAAGGTCGACCGCCCGCGCGTTTTCCCCGACGATCATGCCTTCGTAAACCTTGACCTGCGGTTTGATGAACAGTGTGCCTCGCTCCTGCAGATTGAAAAGTGCGTAGGTCGTCGATTCGCCCATTCGATCTGCGACGAGGGAACCCGTCGAACGCGATTTCATGTCGCCTTGCCATTTATCGAATTTCAGGAAGAGGGTGTTTAGAAGCCCCGTTCCCTTCGTCTCGGTAAGAAATTCACCCCGGAAGCCGATCAGCCCACGCGAGGGGACCTCGTACTCGAGCCGCACGCGGCCGGAGCCGTTGTTGATCATCTTGGTCATCTGCCCTTTACGGCGACCGAGCGCTTCCGTCACAACGCCGATGAATTCCTCGGGCACGTCGATCACGACAAGCTCGATCGGTTCCAGCGTCTCGCCGGTCTTTTCATCTTTTTTCGTGATGACCTCGGGTTTCGAGACCTGAAGCTCATAACCCTCGCGCCGCATCATTTCGATCAGGATCGCGAGCTGAAGCTCGCCGCGGCCCGAGACTTTGAACTGTTCGGCGGCCTCGGTCTCGCTTACGCGCAACGCGACGTTGCCAAGCAACTCGCGATCGAGACGTTCTTTGATCTGACGCGATGTGACAAATTTTCCGTCGATCCCTGAGAAAGGCGATGTGTTCACACCGAATATCATGGAGATCGTCGGTTCATCAACAGCGATCACGGGCAGCGGATGCGGATTATCCGCAGAGGTTATCGTCTCGCCTATCTCGACGTCGTCGAAGCCCGCGAGGGCGACGATCTCGCCGACACCAGCGCTGTCGACATTGGCCCGGTCGAGACCCTCGAATACGAACAGCTCCTTGACGCGGGTCTTCTGCAAGCTACCGTCACGTCTTGCTATCGCGACCTCCTGATTCTTTGAGATCTCACCCGAGAAGATACGTCCGATCGCGAGCCGGCCAACGAACGGGTTGTAATCGATGTTAGCGACGAGCAACTGAAGCGAGTCGGTTCGCACCGCTCTCGGAGCCGGAATTGTCTCAAGGATCTGATCGAAGAGCGGCTTTAGAGTTTTTGAATCGTCGGTCAGTTCCTTTTTCGCCACGCCTTCGCGCGAGATGGAATACAGAATCGGGAACTCGATCTGCTCGTCGTTTGCACCCAGGTCGATGAACAGGTCGTAGATCTCATTCACAACCTCTTCCGGCCGAGCATCCTGCCGGTCGATCTTGTTGACGAGCGCGATCGCCGGGAGCTTCAGCTCAAGGGCTTTTCGAAGCACGAAACGAGTTTGCGGAAGACACCCTTCCGCGGCGTCCACGAGCAGGACAATGCCGTCGACCATCTTTAGAACTCGTTCCACTTCACCACCGAAATCGGCGTGGCCCGGTGTATCGACGATATTTATCTTGTGATCTCCGTAGCGGACCGACGTGTTCTTCGCCATGATCGTAATGCCGCGTTCGCGCTCGAGATCCATCGAGTCCATGACGCGTTCGACGACGGCCTCGTTATCTCGATACGTACCTGATTGTCTAAGCATGGCGTCGACGAGTGTAGTCTTGCCATGGTCGACGTGCGCGATGATAGCGATGTTGCGAATGTTCTCTATGCTGCTCATTGTCGGAATCCTTGCCCTGAAAGAAACCGATATGATGACCGATTGGTAGGTCAAAGGCAATCGGAGTTTGATGGGATACACAGCTTGCGGAATCGGTTACTGATCTATTTACAGATTCCGCAAGCGTCGATCGGCGATTAAACAACGGGTGAAGGCGTCGGAGCCGGCGATTGTTTGGGCATAGGATCCGGCGTGGGTTCGTCTGTCGGGCTAGGCGAAACCGTGGGCGACGTGGTGGGTGTCGGCGTTGGCGTCGCGGTCGCCATTGGCGTTGGAGTTGGAGTCGGAGTCGGAGTCGAAGTCGGCGTTAGTACGGGCGAGATGGTTGGTACGGCGGTCGGCGTCGCTGTTGGGGCCTGCGAACATTGTAAGTTCGCCGAGACGATCGGGCGGTCCTCGTCGAATACCCTGACTCGCGCACCTTCCGGCAGTTGCCTCGTTATCGAGCCTGTGGCCATGCCCCCTTTCAGAGGCTGCAGCTGACCAATCGGTTCATCGCCTATCAGTACTGACAGCACTCGGCCATCCGGCAGCGCTACAGACTCGACACTCACCTGGAGCGATCGGCTCGATTCATTGTATTGGGCCGTACCGGATGGTGTCTCGTTGTTTAGTCGCCATCCGGTAAGACGTGCCGAAGCGTATCCGCTGGGACATTGGAACGCCCCGGAACTCGCATTATTGAGCTCACCAAGAAACGAGGTGGAAAACGGAAAAGCGGCCCATGCAACTACGGCAATTGAAAAGATGATCGTTTTCATCGGTGGATAGAATCTCATTGCAGTTCCTCCTTGGATCTGGCGTGGGCAAAAAGAACGACGTGTGTTCCTAGTATAAAACAAAAGGGCCGGACAGGGGTCCGGCCCTTCACACTCTTAGTTGATACTTGTCCTTATCGAACGCGGTCGCTGTCCACGACGAGGTTGTTTGTCACGCTAAACACGCCCGGAACTCCGTGGGCAAGTATGTTCATCGTGTGGTAATCCCCGCGATTGGCAACAAAACCTTCAAGTGAGACATGTCCCCGGTCGACGATTAGACGCACCGACGGGTTTACCGTCCAGAGGTATCTCGATAAGGCACCGCTTCTCGCCAAGGTGTTATAGAGGCGGACACGAATCGATTCATCGAACCCCCCGACCGGAAGTACCTCGATGTTGTTTATGACGCGTGCGACGCCGGGGATCCGTCTTACCGTGCCCTCCGCATCGTTCTTGTTAATCGCATTTCTGACTTTGCCCGACAACGTCACAGTATCCCCATCGACCTGATAACGGATCGAATCAAAGACCTCATACCGCGGAAGCATCAAAATGCTCTTCCGTACCTTATCTTCAATCACACGATTTGAACCGGCTCCGGAAAAACTTTGAGCATTCGCGGATACCAATGACAGGGAAATAATGGCCAATCCCAATGCAATATAATTTCTAAATGACTTCATAACTCAAGCTTCTCCTAACTAAAATCTGTGTCATGAATTCATGACGGTAATTAGACGGATTTCGGCCCTCAAGCGATGCCTGCAAAATGGTCGAAAATACGGTAAACGAAGTGTTTAGTCCGTCGGAGTTTGCGTTTGGCGCAACGCTTCGTAAAGGGCGATCCCGACGCTTGTAGAGAGATTCAGGCTTCGTACGTTAGAGTTCGGCATTGGTATCTTCAAACACTGTTTCGGATTCGCATCCAGCACGGATACGGGAAGCCCACGGGTCTCGGGACCAAAGACAAGGCAATCTTCATCCTGAAAGGTGAAGACCGTGTATGGGGTGGTCGATTTTGTAGTGAAGTAGACGAATCTGCATGCGGGCAGAGCAGTGTACAGACCTTCCAGGTCCACGTGGCGGTGTAATTCGACTTCACTCCAGTAGTCCAGTCCGGCACGTTTCAACGTCCGGTCGTCCATTCTGAACCCGGTAACGCCGACTATATGTAATGAGGTAAAGGTTGCGGCGCAGAGGCGGGCGATATTTCCTGTGTTTGGTGGAATTTCCGGTTCGAATAATGCGACGTGAAACATTACTCCGCCCTTTCCTCTTCGGTACGCAGGAAATTCAGACAGAATTCTTTCCAAACCGCCTTTTGGAGGCCGGAATAGTAACCGATATTTGCGACCGCTGCGTTCCGCGCGGTTTCGATGAGACCGTCGGTAAACTTCGTATTCTGCTTCTCGCTCAGGCCAATTACGTAGAACGCGATCATCTTGTCATGTTGCTGTAAACAAAAGTTATTCTCGGCGTCAGGATGAAAAAAATGCGAGATCGACGTTTGGTCAGCGGGTTGCTTGGTCGGGTCATAGGTGGGCTTGACCGTCATCACTACTTCATCCGGCTCGTCATGAATCGCCGAAACCCGGACCCAGTCATACTTGCCAGCGCCGTACAGAGCGATTCGAATGAACTTACCTACCTCGATAGGCTCGGTATTCACCTGCTCTCCGGACTCATTGAAGAGATCGTAGTCGGTTGCCGTCGAATTTTTCTTCCATTCATCGATGTTGAATAGCCTGCGCCTTGCGTATGCAAAGAACGCACGGCAATCGTCGTCGTTCGCGAAAACCTTCTTTGCGAGATTGATCGAGGTGTCGTTGTCGGAGGAAGACTTAGCTGCTTCGAGCAGGGTTTCGATCTTGCTTTTCATCATGACGCGATTATAGTTTTTGCCGCGAATTTTGGCCATGAATTACTTGTCATGCATCCAAATCTACCGGCCTAACATCAATAATCACGGACTTAGGCAGGGCAAATCATCTGTGCTACAATCCGTGATTCGTAACCCTCGGTCGCGTCAAGGAGAAATTTTAGAAGTGATCTCGCGTTTTAAATCCTCAACGCTCGTCATCTTGCTTGTCATATGCGCCGGCACGGCGGGCCTTGCCCAGCAGGCTGTGCAGCCAAGACAAGCAGCTGCGCCGCCGAAGGAAGAGAAAAAACCGACACCGGCTTCGGCTAAAGATGCCGCCAAGAACCCGACCGCCGATATGGTCGCAGAATCGACCATCTTTATTTACGGTCAGGGTGGCGGCCGGCAGATACTCAACCAGATCCGCAAGACTGCACAGGAGCGGGGAAAGATAAGTGTTGCCAACGCAGAAGGTAAGATGGATCAGGCGACTTACCAGCGCTGGACGCAACGGGCGGAGACGCTGAATAAGGAAAAGGTACGGCTGGATCATGAGTTTCCGACTGCCCGATATTCGCTCGTTTTTAATGACGAAAAGGTATTTGGGATCGTTAACGCCCAGGTTTTCACCCCGCGTGAAGACGCCTCTCGTGCTTTCGAAAACCAGATCGTCCACGGGCTTGAGGCACTGCTGCGGTATAAGGAAAACGAATCAAAGCTCGACTTGATAGGAAAAGAGAAGTTATTCGGCGTTGAATATTTCATTCTCGACGTGACCGACAAACAGTCCCGCAAGACACGTTTCTATATCAGTACGAAAACCTTCCGCGTAATGATGCTTGATTACGAGCAGGAAGGCGTCAAGTATCGTCGCAAATTCTACGACTACAATTACGCACAGGGCACTCTTGTACCCTTCCGGACCACGCTTTACGCGGGTGACAAGCTTATCGAAGAAACCGAGGTCGGCACGATCACCTTTGGTCAGAAGCTCGACGAGACGATGTTTTCCGGCAGCTGATATTTTTGCAACTTTGGATTCATTGGTATGTGGAATGATTCGATTTCCCCGAATAATTCCTAAGGAGAAAACCAATGAACCATCTCAGATCAGTCTTCTCGCTCTTCCTGCTACTCTTTATCTTCACCGCCACTGCTTTTTCTCAGGCTTACGATCCCAATCAAAAGATCGAACCGAACTACGAAGTCGCACTCCAGGTTGTCATCGGCTCGAACGAGGCCGGTCAGCGAGGCGACCTTCCGGCAAGTCTTTCGTCTATCACGAGGCAGTTACGGGACAACTTTTCGTTCAGCAACTACCGCCTTGCCAATACTTTCCTGGGAAGAATAGCCAATACGGGAAACATCGAATACAAGAGTGCCTCGAACGTGCTAGGGCAGGAAACCGATGCTTCGCAGATGTTCCTGGAGTGGTCGCTCGCAAATTTCCGTTCGATGCAGAACGGATTCCAGGCACGATCCTTTCGCTTCGGAGCGAGGGTTCCGGTGCAGACTGGGAGCAGCCGTGATGAAGCCGGCCGCGTCACGCCGATCGTCAATTACGAATCGGTCGGTCTAACCTTGAGCATGATCGGACTTCAGGCCAACACGCCGACTCTGATTGGAACGATCAGCCTGCCAAAAACATCGGGGACGATCTTCCTCGTCGCAACTATTAAGCCGACCGGTAGCTAGCCGCGGCCCTGTTTGTGTGACATCTTTCGGAACTTTAAGACCCGGCTCGCGTGTTTCTAAACGTAGGGCCGGTTTTGTTGGACTTGCGAACTGGTGTAAAAAAGTATGAATGTATGGCATTGGACATATTCGGAAAATCGGACGCGGAGGTGCGCGAAAAATCTGTGTCCGCTAAGGAGCTGTCCGACCATCAACTGATCGAAGCCACGAAAAGCGGCGACGAAGCGGCGTTTGCCGAGATCGTCAATCGCTATCGCAGC
>DASUSJ010000112.1:0-4283 GCA_036375155.1 Pyrinomonadaceae bacterium | reverse complement strand
AACCTGGCCGCAGCTCTCCATCTCAAGAGCGAGATCAAACGCCACGACGAGCTCGTTGACAGAGGAGTGAAGCGTGCGGGCAAGATCGGTGATATAGAGATCGGGATAATTGAGAAGGGTTCCTTTGTCGGGGCGCATATTTTATCCGGAGCCGTGATGGACCCGATCGCCATACGCGAGTTGATGCCGGATTTTCTCGAGCAGGGCTGCCCGGTCGACACGGTTGTCACCGAAGACGCGGTTTGGTATTTGACCGACGGGTCGTCCATCAATGCCCCGATCGTGCCCCCGCCACTCAAAAACAAAGGCAAGTACATTATCAGTCTGAGCAAGATGTGCGAGTGGCTAGGTGAGAAATGCGAAGAGGCCGGTATCAACATCTTCCCCGAATTTCCCGGAGCTGATCTCATCTACGATGAGAACAACGCCGTCGTCGGCGTGCGAACTGGTGACAAAGGGATCGGTAAAGACGGAAAGCCAAAACCCAACTTCGAGCCGGGCGTAGAGATCATAGCGAAGGTAACCGTACTCGGCGAGGGATCGCGTGGTTCACTAGCCAAGCAGATGATGTCACGGCTCGGGTTGATGGAGAACAGAGAGCCGCAGGTCTTCTCTCTTGGCGTGAAGGAGCTGTGGGAAGTTCCAGAGGGGAATTTTGCGGAGGGCAGGGTCGTTCACACGCTCGGTTTCCCATCCGACAACGACACCTACGGCGGCGGCTGGATCTATGGAATGAAGAACAACGTGATCAGCATCGGCTACGTAACCGGTCTTGATTACAAAGATCCGAACATCGATCCCCATTTAGAGTTCCAGAAGTTTAAGACCCATCCGAAAGTGGCCGAAGTGCTGAAGGGCGGCAAGATGATCAAGTACGGCGCCAAGA
This sequence comes from Pyrinomonadaceae bacterium, assembly GCA_036375155.1. GTDB lineage: Bacteria > Acidobacteriota > Blastocatellia > Pyrinomonadales > Pyrinomonadaceae > OLB17. Next base: position 3,397 of record DASUSJ010000112.1, on the reverse strand, counting down.
CGATCAATACGAGCGGATACTGGACGATGCCGAAGCTTTACGCGGACGGTGTCTTGATCGTCGGCGATTCGGGCTCGTTTCTGAACGGCCAGCGCATAAAGGGCATCCATACGGCGATGAAATCGGGAATGCTCGCCGCGGAAACGATCGTTGGCGCGTTTGAACATAACGACTTTAGTTCGAAAACGCTGCGTCACTACGACGAGAGAGTGAACCTGAGCTGGATCTATGACGAGCTTCATCCGGTGCGGAATTTCCACGCCTCGTTCCAGAGCGGACGGTGGTCGGCTCTGATCAACTCGGGGCTTCAATACGTTACAAAAGGTCTCGCCTGGGGTTTCATGCCGAAAGAGCATCACGTCGCTGGCCATGAGCGGATGCAGATGCTTTCCGACAGGGATGGTACGGGAAAGGAACGGGCCGACGGAATGCCTTCATTCGAGGAACGGTACACGGCGGTTAAGTTCGACAAGGAGTTGACGTTCGACAAGATCACCGATGTTTACCATGCCGCTGTCGCACACGACGAAGATCAACCGTCACACCTCCACGTTCTGGACACGGAGATCTGCGCGACGCGTTGCGCCGAAGAATACGGGAATCCGTGTCAGCGGTTCTGCCCCGCGCAAGTGTATGAGATCGAGGTTAACCCCCGCAGCGGACGCCGCGAGCTTAAGGTAAATTTCTCAAACTGTGTTCACTGCAAAACTTGCGACATCATGGATCCGTACCAGATCATCAACTGGGTGACGCCCGAAGGCGGAGGCGGTCCAAATTACAAGGGAATGTGATTCGATATTGGATTTGGATTTTGTATTTCGGATTGTCGGAACACCACTTGCCTGTTAAGTGAGCGATGCGTTTCGAATTCATACGCGCACTTGAAATAACAAGGGAGGTTGGTCATGGGAATATTTAACAAGGACGAAGCAGAAGGGAAATGGGAACAGACCAAAGGTACCGTAAAGAACAAGGTCGGGGAATTTACCGGAAATGAACGACTTGAGGCAGAAGGGGAAGCCCAGAACGCTGCGGGCGAAGGTCAGGAGACGTGGGGAAAATTCAAACGCGGTGTTTCGGAAACTGTTGACTCAGTCGGAGAGGCCATCAGCGACGCCGGTAAACGCGTGAACGATTAATAATTAGGACAGCACAGGAACGACAGGCTGGAATGCCTGTCGTTTTTGTTTTCGAGCAACTCCTTACGACAGGCCTCCCGGCGTGTCGTTCTTCTTTTCAACAATCCCGAAGCGAATCGGCGGCTTCACAAATAGTAAGGGACAGGCTTGAAAGAGTCCTACGGGCGCCGGCCGCGCACTTGCTCACAAATAATAAAGGACAGGCTCGAAAGCCCGTCCCGAATTCCTCACGAAAGGATTTAAGCCTGCAGTACTAATTCCCGTCGAGAATGTCGAAATTCACTTTTCGATTCTCGATTTCTTTCATCGCGACCCGCGTAGGTTTGCTCTTTCGCGTGTCGATGTCGACGCGGGAGATCGCTCCGCGCTGTAACTGCTTGCTTCGCTGAGCCGCCAGAATGATCATCCGGTATTTTGAGTCGATATCCGGCGGATTGATCACTTCCGGTTCTTCTGTTTCGTTCTCTTCCGTCTCGACCGCCGCTTTTTTCTCTGCCATATTTGTAATCCACTACTCCGGTTTCTAAAGTCTTGCCTTTTCGAAACTACCAAGAATACCTTGAATCAGCTCTTGTTGTCTATGCGGCCGCTGTCTTTCTGCCAGGATAATTGCCGCGAGCTTTCGGGAGGCCGACGAGAGCTCGTCGTTCACGACAACGTAGGTAAACAGCGAGTATTGCAGCACTTCGGAAAAGGAGTTCGTCAACCGCAGCTCGAGATCTTTGCGGTCTTCGGTTGCCCGGGCCGTGAGGCGAGCCTGAAGCACCTCGAACGACGGCGGCAGAATAAAAATGCTAACTGCCTCGGAGACCGCCTCCAAAACCGACGCCGCGCCTTGCACGTCGATCTCAAGGACCACGTCCATTCCGGCTTCTGTTAACCTGTCGATTTGCTCCTTAGAGGTTCCGTAAAAATTGCCGTGGACCTCCGCGAATTCCAGAAAGCCACCCTTTTCTTTGTACGCCTCAAATTCTTCCTTCGAAACGAAATGGTAATGCTTTCCCTCTTCCTCGCCGGATCTGGGAGCACGCGTCGTGAGCGATACGGAGTACGCGAGCTGGGGAACCATGTTAAGGATCTCGCGTATAAGTGTTCCTTTTCCGCCGCCCGAGGGCGAGCTGATTATGATCAGGTTTCCTTTCATTTTGGATAGAACATTGATAGTTGATCGTCGATCGTTGTTCGTAGCGGAGTGGCTGGCATGAGTCACTACCGTCCGTGTAAGTGGGCGGGTCTTCCTAGTACGGATTTCAAACGTGGATGCCGGGTTACCTCTCGTCACGGCCGATCCGCAATCTGAGATCTTAAATCCGCGCGATCGGGTGCCCGCCCGCTAACGCGGACGGTACCGACCTACATCGCCCGCTTCAGACGCCGATCAACTATCGGCCCTCAATGAACAACGACCCACCATCTACCAGAACTATCAACGAACAACGACCAACCTCCAAGACTACTCAACATTCTGAACCTGTTCGCGGATCTTCTCGATCTCGCTTTTTATCGCGAGCGCATTCTCCTTGACGATCATATTGTTCGTTTTCGAAGTGATCGTATTCGCCTCACGGTTGAGCTCCTGTGTCAGAAAATCGAGCCTCTTTCCAACTTCCTTTTCCTCATCCATTATTGCCCGGAAATGTTCGATGTGTGTCTTCAGCCGGGCGATCTCCTCGGAAATGTCGGAGCGGTCTGAAAGGTACGCGATCTCCTGCGCTAGCCGCGCTTGATCGATTTCGATCTGCGATTCACTTTTCGCCAGCATCTCTCCGATCCGTTTTGTCAGACGCTGCCGATACTCCTCGCTGATGGATGCCGACTCGCTCTCGATGGAGGGGAGAAGACGTTCTATCTCATCTAGCCGGGACGTAAGCTCGGCCTTTAACATTTCGCCCTCGCTCGATCGCATCTTCTCGAGATCTTCGAGTGCGGTCGTCACCGCCGCGGCGACACCGAACGCAAACGCCTCGCTCAAGTCGTCCTTTTTCGGGACCATCACGTTCGGGAGTTTCGCGATGACATTGATATCAGGTTCGCCTGAAAGGTCGAACTCATCACGGATGTTCTTCATCGCGGCGAGGTAGCCGGTGATCATCGGGCGATTCAACTCGTACGTGACCTCTTCGGTTCGCTCGTATTGCAGGTTTACCTCGACGCGTCCGCGAGCGAGCCGGCTGCTGATCAAACGCTTGATCTCCGCTTCGAGTTGCTGCATTTCGTTAGACAGTCGGAGGTTGATGTCGAGAAAGCGGTTGTTTACG
>DASUSJ010000111.1:0-6757 GCA_036375155.1 Pyrinomonadaceae bacterium | reverse complement strand
AGGCGCAGAGCGGACTTGGAACCCTGCTTAGCATCGCCGCTCCTGCAGCCTCCGGCGACGATCAGGTCTTTCTTCAAAAGGCATCGGTCACTGCCGAAGGGAAAACGTTTATCCTGAATTTCAATATTCCAAAGCCGTTGGTCCAGCAAATGATCCTGCGAAAGCTTGCAGAATCAAAAGAGAAAGAAGCAAAGCCGGAAGGTAACGCGTTCGTGAAACCGAACGACAACACGGCGAGACGGTAAAACCGCGCAGACGTTATTTATTCGAAGTTTGTGACGAATCGAAAGAACAACTCGATACTTTTCCTGACGACGCTCGGCGTCTATCTCGGACTGGTGCTAGTTGGTGGCTCTGCGCCGCAGGTTTTCGCGCACGGAGCGTTGACGCGGAACTTCGAGTTGCAGGATGAGATCGAGGCAGCGGATGATCTCGACAAGAATCCCGACGGCGAATCGGGTACGCTTTCCCTCTCGATCAAAACCTATATTGAAGACGTCGAGAGCTTCCTGAATGCGCTTCAAAAGCTAGAACGAAGCGGAAAGTTCAACGCGGTCAGCGATCGGTTCGAGGTAACCCAGACAACTCTGCTGCCGTGTGTTCCTGCAAACAAGGTCGGCAGTTATACAGCGAACAAGTTCGATCTGAAGAACGAGCAGTTGCGTCCGTCGCTCGAGCGTTTCAGTAAGCTGCTGACCGACGGGTATTCCCTCTCCGATTGCCTGCAGACATCACGTTTCAATGGTCAGGAAGCTACTCAGTCCGTATTCACTTTCAAGCTTGACGATTCCGGCCTGTCGATAAAGGTTTCGGTTCGAAAAGCGTCTCCGGAAATTGCTAAGAGACTTGCCGGTAGCCTTGCAGTGGTATTCACGCGCTTCACGCCTGCTGCCGGGGAAGTTGCCCGACAAAAGATCTACGAGAATACGTCATTCCGATCGCGCAACGACCAGGTGATGGTCATTACACGCCTACCCCGGGCCGCTTTAGATCCGCTGCTTGCCACGACGGCAAGGTAGCGGCGAGCGGATCGATATTTCAATTTTCATACTCCATTCGCCATTTCGAGTTTTTGACCTTTTCCGACAGTTTCCGTGTATTCCGTGTATTCCGTGTATTCCGTGGTAAAGACTGTGACCACGGAACACACCGAAGACACAGAATTGCACGGAGCCACAAACAGGAGACCAAATGGCTGTTAACAGTTTTGCAGATAAGTTAGTAAAAAAAGTATTCGGCTCGTCGAGCGACATCTTCCTTAAGAAGGTGCGTCCAATCGTCGAGCAGATCAATGCCCTCGAGCCCACGATCGAGAAGCTCTCCGATGATGAGCTGAAGGCGCAGACGCCGAAGCTGAAAGAGCGGATCAAGAACGCGCTGGCTGAATTCGATAAGAGTCCGGATGGGCAAGAGCCCGAGGCCCCGGTTTGGCGTGGGCATGGGCTTGCGCCTGAAACGAAAGCTCGTCTCGATCGACGACGGAAGGCCGAACAGGAGATCCTTCACGAGCTGCTTCCCGAAGCATTCGCAACGGTCCGCGAGGCATCGCGGCGGGTAACGGGTATGCGTCACTTCGACGTGCAGCTGATCGGCGGGATCGCTCTCCACCAGGGTCGTATCGCCGAGATGCGGACCGGTGAGGGTAAAACGCTCGTCGCAACCTTGCCGTCATATCTCAACGCCCTAACGGGCCGCGGCGTCAATGTCGTGACCGTGAACGATTACCTTGCTTCACGTGACGCAGAGTGGATGGGCAAGATCCACCAGTTTCTCGGACTCACGGTCGGCTGTATTCAAAACGATATGGACGACATGGAGCGGAAGGAGGCCTACGCCGCGGACATAACGTACGGTACGAACAACGAATTCGGCTTCGATTATCTGCGCGACAACATGAAGTTCGACGTGGACTCGCTCGTCCAGCGTGATCACTACTTCGCGATCATCGACGAAGTCGACTCGATCCTTATCGACGAAGCCCGAACCCCGCTCATTATCTCGGGTGCGACCGACGACGCCACCGACAAGTACTACACGGCGAATGAGATCATCCCGCGGCTCGAGAAGGGTCATAAGGACGAGGAAACTAAGGTCACAACCGGCGACTACCTTGTCGATGAAAAGAACCACTCGGCCGTATTGACCGAGCAGGGTGTTTCAAAAGCGGAGAAGTTGCTTGGCGTTGCGAATCTTTACGATCCCGGCAACATGGATATTCTGCATTGCGTAGAGCAGGCGTTGAAGGCTCACACGCTTTACAAGAAAGACCATCATTACGTCGTGCAGGAGGGTGAGGTCATCATCGTCGACGACTTTACCGGTCGATTGATGCACGGCCGGCGCTGGTCGGACGGTCTCCACCAGGCAGTCGAAGCGAAGGAAGGCGTGAAGATCGAGCGGGAGAATCAGACGCTCGCGACGATCACGCTGCAGAACTATTTCCGCATGTACGAGAAGCTTTCCGGCATGACCGGTACGGCGGAAACGGAAGCTGAGGAATTCGGCACGACCTACAACATCGACGTCGTCGTCATCCCGACCAACCGCTCGATGATCCGTAAGGATCATTCCGACATGATTTATCGCACGCTGCCGGAAAAATGGGATGCGGTCGTGGATGAGATCAAGGAGCTTCACGCAAAGGGTCAGCCGGTGCTGGTGGGTACGGTCTCGGTGGAGAATTCTGAGTTGATCGCCGATCGCTTGAAGAAGATCGGCATCCCGCACAATGTCCTGAACGCCAAATATCACGAACGCGAAGCGGAGATCGTCGCACAGGCCGGCCGTAAGGGGGCCGTCACGATCGCCACAAACATGGCCGGTCGCGGTACGGACATTCTGCTTGGCGGCAACCCCGAATTTCTTGCCGCTGAATACCTCAAGCGTCAGGAGATAAATCCGGACGAGGCGACGTCCGAGCAGCTTGCCGCTGAGCTTGAGAAGGCGAAGCGGGTGGTAGCAGAAGAGCACAAAGACGTGGTCTCAGTCGGAGGTTTGCACATTCTTGGTACCGAGCGGCACGAGTCGCGGCGCATCGATAATCAGCTTCGCGGCCGAGCCGGTCGTCAGGGCGATCCCGGATCGTCACGCTTCGTGCTCTCGCTCGAAGACGACCTGATGCGCATCTTTGCAGGCGATAAAGTCCGCTCGATGATGGAATGGCTCGGGATGGAGAAAGGCGTCGCGATCGAATCGAAGACGGTTTCGAAACAGATCGAGCGTGCCCAGAAAGCCGTTGAGGCTCGCAACTTCGAAACGCGCAAACATGTTCTCAAGTACGACGACGTGATGAACAAGCAGCGCGAGACGATCTATGGACTTCGTCGGCAGCTCATGTTTGAGCCCGAACATCGAGAGTATCTTCTTGGCGAGAACGGCGTTGCGCGAGATCTGCTTCGCGATCTTACCGACAGCTATTTGCCGTTGACCGTTACACCGGATCAGTGGGACATCGACACCTACGCGGCGGAGATCGAGAGCATCTACGCACTCGATCCGGCGAAGGATGCCGATGTCAATTTCCGTATCGACAACCCTGACACGATCGAGGAAAAGATCTGGCGAAAAGCCTCGGCCAATTATGAAGCGAAAGAAAAGATAGCCGGTGCCGAAAGTCTGCGAGCGTACGAGCGTTACATCATGCTGAACATCATCGACTCGCAATGGAAAGATCACCTGCTATCGATCGACCAGGTAAAACAGGGTATTGGGCTGGTTGGCTACGGTCAGAAAGATCCGTTGGTTGAGTACAAGAAACAGTCTTTTGACATGTTCCAGGACATGCTTGATCGCATAGACACACACACGACAAAGGCGCTCTTCCATCTCGAGATCGTTTCGCGTGATGAAGAGGCAGAGCGTGAACGGCTTGAGCGGCTTGCTCATCAGCGTGCGCGACGGCAGGCGGCCGGTATGGCTTTCACGGGTGCGATGGCGACAGCGACCGCGGCCGGCGACACGGAAGAGATCCGTCATACACCCTTCAAGCGGGACCAGCCTAAGATCAAGCCTAATGAACCCTGTTATTGCGGTTCAGGAAAGAAGTTCAAGAAATGTCACGGAGCCGGCGTTATCTAGATCCCTGTATACCAGTTCACTTATTTCGAAGCTCGTCGATCATCGCTTGAAGATCGGCGAGCTTTTCTGCGGGGACGTCCTTGAGAAGATCGGCCAGAGGTCGAGCTTCATGACGGACGAGGGCTTTCAGGGCGTGGTTCTCGGGAAGCGGAGAGTTTCCCGTGGGACTCCAGTCGAAGAGGTCATTCGGAGTACAGTTGAGAAGCTGGCAAAGGCGGCCCACGTTGCCGACCTTGACGCTCGACAGTCCTGGGGCAAGAAGTCGGCTTGCGATCATGGAAGTGAAACCGTTACGGACAAGGAAATTATTGGGCCGCTCGATGCCGCGGAGTCCGAACATCCGCCGGGGATTGAAGATGAGCATAAGGGTGTCGGTAAAACTTGTGAACTAATGGAAAAGGGTGATGTGTGATATCGATCCGGCCAAATATGGGCCCGTCGACGCCTCGACGATGAAATATCGCACAGGACACGCGAGATTTCAAGAAATTTCTTCAAAAAAAGCCGCTATACTGTTCCGAAATATGGGAATTAACATCGGCAGCCTGTTAACAACCGTAGAAAAGTGGCAATCCTGCTTAATTTTTTTACGAAATGCTTAAGATTTTAAGCCTTATGTACGATGAAATACGTTATTGCTTAAGTTCAACGCGTTACGCTATGTGCGTAACGCGTTGCGGATTTTTCGCATTTCGACATAAGAGTAAGGTTTTTAGGCCTTTTTCTGGTTCCCGTATCGACGCGGCTCGCCGTTCTAGTGTCCCCGCCCGTTAAATTTTAATCAAAGCTCGATAAACGCGCGCTTAACAGAAGGACCCAGGCTGCGTCAGCGCTTTGGTCCGGGCGGCGGCCCCGTTTCATTAAAAAAAGGCGGCCGGGACGGCCGCCTTTCGAATAGAAGCGGCTCTAAGCAGAGCCGGCCGGAGCTGACCTAGTGGACAGCCCACCCCGCGACTGCAAAGTCACAGGTGGCAATGGTCGCGCACTGGCCCCATCTCTGAACGGTTACAGAGCTGTTACTTGAGTTGAGGATCCAGAAGTTAGTCTGGTTCGGATCCGCATTCCCCCTCCAAACGGCGAAATCGGTTTTTCCGTCGCCGTCGTAATCGCCTGGCACCGAACTATCACCGGTAACGCCCCATTGCTGGAACATATGTGATCCGGTTCTCAGAAGCACCCAGTGTTGCCGGTTGCCGCCGACCGTTCTTCGGACACAAATGTCGGTCTTGCCATCTCCATCGTAATCCCCGGGGATGAGAAAATCGGATGAAAGACCCCAATCGATGTACTCGACTTGGGAGTTGCTCGAGCGTAATAAAAGGAACTGGCCGCTGGAAGGTGATGCCGGGTTCGCCCGCTGGATGCAGAAGTCGTTCTTCTGGTCACCATCCAGATCGCCAACATACGGGAAGAAATCGCCGTCGACACCAAATCCCCATGGGACGTAAGTGATGTTGCCACCTGGATTGTTAAGGCTTCCGCGGTAGAAGAAGAAGCACTGTCCATCCGGGCTAGCGATCGGGGGGCAGCGGTAAACCGCCACATCGGCTTTATTGTCACCATCATAATCACCGACCACGGCAGGATCGTCGCCGGTTTGCCCAAACACATCCACGCGGAGTGTGTTAGTCGAACTCTGGAATATCTTGAAGTTCGCAACACCGCCCGCGGCCTCGGTCCACACGGTGACATCGTCCTTACCGTCGCCGTCGAAATCTTCAGGCGTGATAAAGTCCGTCGCCGCGTCGCCAAGTTGTTGAACAAGGGTCGTACCCGATCCGTTCGTCAGTGTGTACCAGTAAATCGGCGGAGCGGCGGGGACAGCTTCGGCATCGGACCGCGTTTCGCGTGCCGGTCTTTCTTCCAGACCTGCATAGCGTCCTTTCCCAACCGTACCGGTTCCGACACTTTCTGCGAGCGGGGTGGTGGTCCCGCGAGCGACCACGAAATCGGTTTTGCCGTCCCCGTTCATGTCGACATTGGCGTCAACCGGAACTGCGGCACCAGCCGTGATCGTGAGCGAGGCGGCAGAAATGGCACCGGTGTCACCGGCACAGCTGTCGGTCAGGCGCAGTGTCCACGTACCATTGGGATTTGCAACGCCCGCGAACGCAGATGTCATGTTTGTCGCGGGCATCGGGTTTGTCGCCCCGGCCCCGCCGGAATTGGTCGTTCTGTAATCGCCCGACGCAATGGCAACTGCTGCACCGGCAGCCGTGGCGGCCTGCCACCAGCCGCCGCTGGGTGGCACGGCGGTGTCTTTGAACACGTACGGGCCGGCCAGGTCCGAACTATCGCCAAAGGCTGTCGCGGTCGTAGCAAGCGTGTGTCCGAATAAAGTGTGGGTCGGAGATCCGCCCGGTGCGATCAGTACCGCCGTTATATCACCAACAAATGTGTGGACCGGTGCCCCCCACGTCATGCTGAGTTCCACATTATTGACTGAACCGGTTAGACCGGATACGGCGAACGTGACGTCCCTTGCGGCAGACGTCCCGGGATTCCAACACGGAGATGTTCCGTCAGCGACGGTGCCCAGGTTTGCTCCCGGGAATGTTGCCGACGGCGAAACAGCTGTGCGTGTAAAAGCCCCGGTTATCGGATCGACGGACGCGTTCGCGTCCGACGCATTTTGCGACGCAAAGTAAAACAGGAAAGTGATAGCGGCCGCAATTACGGC
>DASUSJ010000110.1:0-7103 GCA_036375155.1 Pyrinomonadaceae bacterium | reverse complement strand
TTCGGGCGGGCCGAAGAGCGGTAGGGAGCTGTAGACAAGCAGCGGATACACGAGATCCTCGCGTTCGAAGACACGGCTCTCAAAGGTGTACCCGAGAGGAACTACACGTCTCAAGAACAATTGAACGGCGATCGAAAGTCTCCTATAGATCGAATCTTTGAAATCTCGAGGCAGCAGCTTGAAGGCCGACAACGCTTTACCGGGAACGCTCACCGTGAGCGTGGCGAAGATATTTCCAAGGCCGTCGACATTGTGTTTGTCGAGGAACTTGTCGATCTCTATAAGATAATCCGAAAACGAATTTCCGGACGGAAAGCTCGGGCGTAAATAAGTGTCGGCACCGAGCTCCAGTCGGCGTTCAACGAAACGCACGCCCGCCCGTTTGTCGGCGAGCATGAACTTATAGTTCGCCTGGAAAGCTTCACTGTCGAAGACGCGCACGTTACCCTCACTCGTCGCAAATTGCGCCGAGATCGAAAGTTGGCTTAGAGTCTTTTTCCGACGCTTTATGTCGAAAGCTTTTAAATTGAACACCCAGAGCCGTCCGTCAGCGGTATCAACACCCTTTGCTGACGCCATCGATTCGTTGATCTGATCAAGCCCCATCTTGTAGAACGGCGCATCGATCTCGAGGTGTGATCGGCGCTTGATTCCATGGGTGAGGACCGCTGTGTGAAGTGTTATACCGTCCAGTGAGTCAGCGAGAAGTCCGGTGAAATCTCCGGCGATGGCGCTTGCCAGATGCGTCTCCGCACCGGGTTTCGTAAAGTCGATACTCAGATCTATCAGGGCGTCTCTTGTTGTCGAGCTCTGGAACGAGTAGTTGAGATCCACGTTGTACTTCTCCATCAGGGCGTCGTATCCCTTCTTGTAAAACGCGTCCCATTGTTTGCGAATCGCGGCTATCGCCTCGCGGATCTTCTCTAGATCTTCGATGAGCGGTGTCCGACCGAGAAAATCAGAAAGGCGCTTCTTCAACCATTTGTCGATATCGACGTCGAGTACAGCTTCCAGTTTCTCCAATCCGATCTTCTCGTTTATCCATTTCTGCAGCTTCGTCAGCACGTCCTTCAACTCGCCGCCGTCAAGGAAGCTAAGCGTCGTGTTTGCGTATTCCACAAGCCGCTTTCGCTCATCGTCGATATTTGCCAGAAGTGAAAGCACTTCGCGCTCGGCAACGGCGGTCAGCCATTTCCCGATCGGGTTCTCAAAGAAATCGATCCGGGTGACGTGGCCCGTGATCTCTTTGACCAGCGACTGAGGGGAGTTGGCGTGCTGTATAACCTTTTTGAGGAAATTCCGCAGATCATCCAAACCGGTGTTCTCATCCAGCCAGCCGTATAGCAGCGACGTTGCTTCCGCGGGCAAGTTGTTCCAACGTTCGATGAAACCTTTCAGCTTATCGGCAAATGCCTCGGCTTCATCGATGGGATCGAAACCCGTAATGTCGCGGAACATTTCACGCCCGTAGTCGATCGCCGCATCGCTGAGCAGATCGGCAAGTTTCCTGTCGGTATCGAGCCATTTCTCGATGTCCTTGATCACCTGAAGGCCATGAAGGTTGAAGACGCCTTTGATAAAATCGTCAAACGATTTCGGGATTAGCGGCGTTTTTTGTAACTGCGCGCTTACTCCTGAATGGAAGGCGAACGACCACCCACGCTGCCGCAGCTTGAAAACCTGAACACGCAACTGCCGTCTCGACGACTCCCGGGTGAGCGCGAGTGCGTACCTGCCTTCGGCGGAAAACCCTAAGCGGGCGTTGATCCCTGCCTGTATTTTCAATCCCAGATCGCCCTTCAGTCCGCCGATCGACAGACCTTCCTTAACCCAGTTGTACGAATAACCATATTGCACACCGAGCGACAGGCCGAGCTTTCCGCTGCTTTCGGTAATGATCGACGTCTTTGCCGGTATGTCATCGACGCTGGAGATCTGGCCCGGGACTCGCCACGTCCGAAGTGTGTTCCCGATCGACTCTAAGGCAGTTTCGGACTGAGGCCTTGAATGGAGGACCGCCGAGATCGCCGTCCTGCGGGCGTCCGCACCGAAGCTTAAGCTGCCACCGGGTCCAAACGCGACGCGGCCCTTCGCGTTCGCTTCGAGCCCGTAGCCCCACCAAAGCGCTAGAAGATTGTCGGTGCTCGCGATGTTGAAATTGTTCAGGTTTGCTATCGACTCGTCGAAGCCTTCGGCGGTCAGGTCGCGCAAAAGATCAGAAGTCTTTCGATAGACGCCGAGAGCAGCTATCCCTTCGGCGCCGACGCCAAACGTGATGCTTTTGTCCGCTCCCCCGATCTTGAATTCCTTATCGGCCTTCGCACTGACCGAGGCAAGAGAGATCGGTCCATTTGCAAGTTTGTTCTCAGGGAACGGCTTGCCCGGAACAATGCCCCCCGGAAAACTGAATGTGAATTTCACGACATCGCCGCTCGGAAGAGTGAGCGGAACCTGAATATCAGCCATAAAGTCGCCTCACTTGCTCGGACTAGAGTCCCGGTACAAAGACACTCGCAACCCGCTCGATCAATCGTTTTTGATTTACGGCGAGGAGCATACTTATCTGGAGATGTTGACATTGGGAGCTTGGGAACTGGGGACTCAATGTTTCGGGGAGTCTACGCAGTTTCAAGCTGAATTAAGTTATGGGTTTCGGTCTTAACAGTCGCGTATTCGATTTCCAAGACCACCTAACGCGGGAGAGTAATAGCTTGATGAGCGTGAACTGTAATCCTATTCAGATCACCTGTCAAGCAGTCTTGTCAGAGCTACGTAACGACCATCACGCTTCGGATAACCGACGTTCGACAAGTGTCGGATTTGCCTAATTTTTTGAACCGGGAGTGCTATCGCGACCGCGAGCGTTGTGCAAAGGAGTTGTAATACTCGACCGGGGCGTGATCATCTGTTAGTACCGGCATCGTCACGGGAAACACCGCGAGATATCTGTGAGAGAGCATTTTTGCGATCTCAGGGTCAAGGGCTGCTGCGTCATTACAGCCGGACCTGCACGCGACAATTATCAGGTTCTGAACCTGTTCGTCCGTACTATCAGGATTGACCTTGAACACAAGTACGCGGTCGAACACAGCCGAATATGTGGCAAACTCCGCCTGAAAAAACTTGCTATAAGGCCCGCGGATGGCGCCCCCCACATTAAGAATCGCTATCCCGTTTTCGTTTAGTACGCGACGAATGTTCCGCACGGCTTCGATAGTTGTCAGCTGATAAGGAACCGTAAATAGCGATCCGAACGCATCCATCAGGACGACATCATATTGACCAGAAGCTGCTTCGTTCAGAAACACGCGACCGTCTTCATGAATAATATTCAGACGAGGGTCGGCCTCAAGCCTGAAATGTCTTTGAGCGATATCCGTCATCGCAGGATCTATCTCCACCACATCCACCACAGCACCCGGATAAGTACGAAGGTATTCTTGCGGAATGGTGTAGCCGGCACCGCCGATCATCAGCGTTTTCTGGAAGCCCGGCCTGAAATGCCTCGCGAGGTGATAGAAGGGCGTGTACCGGAGAGCGAGGCCATCGCCGTCCAGATAGATCGCCGATTGCACGTAGTACGGATCGGTGGCAAGCGCACGCATCGTTCGGCCCGTCTTAGGATCGGTCGTCCGGAACACGCGGATGCGGCTATATTCGGTATCCAAGTCGTGGAGTTCATGAACCCGCCACAGATAGTAGGCGCTCGATTCATTTGATACGACGCCGAGAACGAAGAGCATAAGAACCGCAAATCCGGTGCGCGAGACAGCGAAAGGTGCAAGCAGCAGAGCGAGCAGAATCAAACTGGCCGCGATCAGATACAGCGTCCGCACGCTTCCTATGAAAGGGATCAAAAGGAAACCGGCCGCGAACGTGCCGACGATGCTGCCGACAGTCGAGAGAGCGTAAAGACGTCCAACGGTTTTTCCTGAGTCTTCGAGGGAAAGCAGCCTCAACTTGACCGCGTAGGGAAGTACGAAACCCAGAGCCACGCTCGCGGGGCCGAATAGCAGCACCGAAGCAAGGATTGACTGGAATTCCAAACCGATCGGTGCCGATGCAATGGTGGCAAGCACGACATCTTTGACCAGCGCATTTAGAGAGATCAGGCCGCCCGCAACAAAGATCGCGGATCCAAGATACTTCACTTTCGGGTGTTTATCGGCAAAACGTCCACCCATCCAGTAACCGATACTAAGACTCGCGAGGATGACCCCGATCAGACTGGTCCAAACGTAAGTCGAGGTTCCGATGAATGGTGAGACGATACGAGAGCCTATGATCTCGTAGATCATGACCACCGCGCCGCACACGAAGACCGTGACCTCGAGGATGTTGCGTCTGATGAATGCCATCGGTTTATGGTACACCGACAGTTTCCCGGACGGGCGGAAAATAGAAAAGGCTCGCCGTGCGGCGAGCCTTTGGTCCGGAACCGGATCTCGTTAAACCGCCTCAGACGTTACCGCGGCCGCTACTGTTTTTTTTTCACTCTTCTCGCCCACGAAAGTTAACCAGTCTGCTCCAAACGGCGCCGGACGTTCGGCCCGGATTATCTTAAAGAACTCTTCCTGAAGCCGTTCGGTGAGAGGTCCGCGGCGTCCAGCGCCTACCGTGATGCGATCGACCGATCGTATCGGCGTGATCTCTGCTGCTGTGCCGGTGAAAAATACTTCATCAGCAAGGTAAAGTGCGGATCTCTGGATCGACGTCTCCAGGATCTCGACACCGAGCTCACGAGCTATCTGCAGAACCGAATCACGCGTGATACCTGGAAGTATGGAGGCACCAAGCGGCGGGGTGATCAACTTACCGTTATTCACCAAGAAGATGTTCTCACCGGAGCCTTCCGATACGTACCCGCGATCATCGAGAGCTATGCCCTCGGAGAACCCGCCGAGAATGGCTTCCATTTTTATGAGCTGCGAATTCATGTAATTCGCACCGGCTTTCGCCATAGACGGCATTGAGTTAGACGTGATGCGCGTCCAGCTCGAGACGCATACGTCGATCCCGTTCTCCAGCGCTTCCTCGCCGAGGTACTTGCCCCACTGCCAGATCGCTATATAGGTATCCACAGGCGCCGGGAATGGGTTTACGCCAAACGACGGTTTGTCCTCATTCAGTCCGCGAAGAATAACGGGTCGGATGTAGCATTCATCGAGTTCACTTTGTCGAATCAAGTCCACCGTTGCCTCGACGATCTGATCCCGATCGAATTTCGCGTCCATGCGATAAATCTTCGCGGAGTTCATTAATCGTTGAATATGCTCCGGGAGGCGAAAGACCGCCGAACCCTTCGACGTGTTGTAGCAACGTATACCTTCGAAAACACTCGAGCCATAGTTGATCACGTGTGACATCACGTGGATCCGCGCGTCATCCCAGGCTATGATCTCGCCGTTCCGCCAAACTACCGGCGATATCTTCATTGTTGCCACATCTGTTCCTGCCATATTTTCTTAACGACTCCTTAAAATAAATATATAAAATTGCGAAATTAAGAATGCGAACGATCTGTAAGGTGGGTTAACTATTGTTCAAACTCGAATGTCATGCGTCGTTAAAAGTATACCAAAATAACGAGACCTCGATAAGTTCCGGAAACGAAAAGGCGGGCCGTACTGGCCCGCCTTTCGTAAGTTGCTTCACGCAGATCACAGAATAAAGATCCGCGGGGCGGTGTCATCAAGCCGCGACGAAAAAGTTGTCCCGCCCGCCGTTACAGAGACCACTATGGGCTGGTCTCCCGCCATATTCAGCGCCGCCGGCAGCCTGAAATCAACCGTATAAACGCCCGGTTCAACCAGAACGCCCCCCGTCAGCACGGGCGAGCCTTGAATGGTCACGCTGCCAATACGAATAGAAATGGTAGTGGACACCGTATTCGCTATGCCCGTTACGCGAAGTCTAAGAACAGTTGGAACTCGGGTCCCGCCGCGGACCCGCACCGTCGTCACCGTAAAAGGTTCAGTAGTATGTACGCGGTTCGTTACGTTGAACGCCTGCGCCCGCCCGCCGGGCGAGGGAACAGGATTGAACGTGAAAATATCCGGACGGGCTGGAACGATGGTCACGCTCCCCTTGAAGACCGTGCCGTTGTTATTGATCACCACCGGGTAGGGTGTTCCGTTTGTCGCACTGCTAAGGAACGGCGGCACTACAAAGATGATCTCATGCCTGCTCACATACTTCAGTCCGCAGGCAACTCCGTTGATGGTCATCGTCACCCCGCTCAACGAGATCGGCAGTGTGAAAGCGCGATCCAGCGAACCGACGGCCGTACGCGCCACGACGGGTTGGTTAGTACTCGGACTGTAGGTCAGTATTGCCAAACTTCCGGGCGATAGACCCTGAACTGCAGGCGGCGTCACCGGCGTAGGAGACGGTGTTGGAGACGGCGACCCCGTCGGTGTCGGCGTCGGCGACGGAGTAGGCGTCGGAGTCGGTGTAGCCGTCGGACTCGGTGTCGGAACCGGCGACGCCGAAACGGGCATCCTGCTCGCACCCGTCGCAAAACTCAGTACGGCCACTGCCGGGTTGATCGTCTCCGGTAAGTAAAGGTAATAGATCTCTCTTTGCCCATCCAGGTTTCCGGTTCCCAATTCGGTGGCCGGCAGGTCGAACGCGATCCGATCGGATGTGTTACTGGGCAATGGCTGCGTGAACGCAAATATCGACGTCGATGCCGGCAGCCTGGTCAGCCGCGTGTAGGCCGGGGTGCCGCTGGGACCAGGCAATGGATCCGCTGTCTTGTATATCTGGGTGGGCCGCTGAGGGCTGGGATTCAGGCCATCCGTGTCGCCGGTCGCCATAGTTCCATCCGGCTTGATATTCATACGGGTCTCAAACACCACAGTCGAAGGAACCCGGTTAATATCATAATCCGTGAAACTTGGAAACCTCGGCACGTCACCACCGGCAGCAACCGTATCCGCATTGCTCCGAGGCAGGAAACGCGTAAACGCACCTGCGGAACCCGTGATCGTCGAATCGAATACAAATGTCGCAAAGCCAGGCTGATTCGTTCCGCCATGTTCCCCCGCCAGGTCCGCGTACGAGTCAAAGGCGACAAACCTGCCGTCGCGACTGATACGTCG
>DASUSJ010000109.1:0-3910 GCA_036375155.1 Pyrinomonadaceae bacterium | reverse complement strand
AAGGAGCGATAGCGACACGAGTCAGAACCGGTAGCGACTGGGTATCCCGATTGCGGCGTGGGGATTTGGGATTGCGCGTTGGCCGTCACGTAGAGCTCAAAACCCATTCGGCAATCGGGACACCCGGTCGCTACCGCTCCCGGTTCTGACTGCTGCCGAACTCCCCCATTCCGCACTCCGCACTCGGACTACCAACCCAAAATATAAGCAAACATCAGCGGTGCGACGATCGACGCGTCGGACTCGATAATGTACTTCGGCGTCGATGCTTCTAGCTTACCCCACGTGATCTTCTCGTTCGGGACAGCGCCCGAATAGGATCCGTACGACGTCGTGGAATCCGATATCTGGCAGAAGTAACCCCAGACCGGAATGCTCTCACGCTGCAGGTCCTGGTGCAGCATCGGGACGACGCAGATCGGGAAATCACCCGCGATGCCTCCTCCGATCTGGAAGAAACCGATCGACGAACGTTCCGACTCGCGTGTGTACCAATCGGCAAGCATCGTCATGTACTCGATGCCGGTCCGGACGGTGTGAACGTTCTCGACATCGCCGGTGATCACGTGGCCGGCAAACATATTTCCCATCGTCGAATCTTCCCAGCCGGGCACGACCATCGGAAGGTTCTTTTCTGCAGCCGCGAACATCCACGAGTCTTTCGTATCGATCTGGTAATGCTCTTCGAGCGATCCGTTCTTCAAAACCTGATACATGAACTCGTGCGGAAAATATCTTTGCCCTTCGGCTTCGGCCCGCGTCCACACGTCGACCATCGCCTTTTCGAGCCGCCGCATCGCCTCGTACTCGGGTATGCAAGTGTCCGTTACGCGATTCATGTGGCGGTCCAGCAGCGCTTGTTCGTCCTCAGGCGTCAGGTCGCGATAATGCGGCACCCGTTCGTAAAAATCGTGTGCGACGAGGTTGAAGAGATCTTCCTCGAGATTCGCACCGGTGCACGAGATGATCTGCACCTTGTCTTGGCGGATCATCTCCGCAAGGCTCAACCCAAGCTCTGCAGTCGACATCGCACCCGCAAGCGTGATCATCATCTTGCCACGATTATCGAGATGACGTTTGTAACCCTCGGCCGCATCGATGAGCGCCGCGGCATTGAAGTGACGATAGTGATGTTTGATAAATTCCGAGATCTGTCCGTTCATACTCATAATGGCTGCTAGCTAAAACCAATCGAAGTCGTAAAAGTAATGATATCCCTTTCACTTCTTTACCAACATTCCGTACGCCGCCGTAAGTGTCCAGGAAGTTTCGATAATGGATTTTGATTCTTGTTCAGTAGTTTACCGGGGGGAATGCCGAGCAGCGGCGAATAGCCGTAAAATAGTCTGATCCCCAGGTTTGGTCCTTGATCTACGGTAAGTCGCAAAGTTATTGCAACTTCCACACATTCGTCCGGGTTAAATTTGAAAGAGGGCATTGCTGGATTACGGTTGGGATGGCAGCATAAGGATGTTTGTCGGCACGGATTCTGCTTTAATAAAATCTTAAGCGCAATGTCATGTATGTCAAACACAGTGCGGCTATGCATGTAGCCAGGCCGCGCCCAAAGGAGGAAAGAGATGAGCACAGCTACCTATCGCAGTTTCACTGGCACCGCCGCCGAGAACTACCAGCGTTACTTTGTACCGACGATCGCCACGGCCGTATCTGTCGAACTCCTTCGAACGGCAGACCTACAGAAGGGAGAGCGCGTCGTCGACGTCGCCTGCGGCACCGGCCTGATCGCTCGCCTGGCCGCTGAACGGGTCGGGCCGACCGGCTCAGTTACAGGCGTCGACATCGCACCCGAGATGATCGACGTGGCGAAATCAATCGAGGCCGTTCCCGAGCCTCTGATCGACTGGCATGTTGCCGATGCCACAGCGTTGCCATTCCCGGATGAGTCTTATGACGTTGCAACATGTCAGATGGGCTTGATGTTCATGGAGGACCGTACCGCTGCTCTCGCCGAGATGCTTCGCGTCCTCGTACCGGGCGGAAGGGTCGTCGTTAACACGCCCGGCCGTATCCAGCCCTTCTTTGAACACATGAAGCAAGCGATCGTAGAGCACATCAACCCGGACCTCGGTGTTTTCGTTCAAGCGGTTTTCTCCATGCACGAGCCCGGCATGCTCGCATCGCTCCTCGGCGATGCGGGGTTCAATGATGTTTCCGCTACCGAGACAAGTGCAACCTTGCGGCTCCCTGCACCGGCCGACTTCCTATGGCAGTACATCAACCTCACTCCGATGGCACCGTTCGTCGCTCGAGCCTCGGATGCGGCACGGTCGGCGGTGGAGCAGCAGGTGGTCGAACGCTGGCAGCCTTATGTGGTGGACGGTGGGCTCGTTGTCGAACAGCCGATGATAATCGCCACGGGTCGTCGGTGAAGCAGCCGGCGACGAAGACCGCGATTTCGCAGAGAGAAATAGGTCGCCGGTTTCGAAATGCCACCAAGTAGCAAACGAGGTCAGCTTAGTTGTTTGAGGCTGTTCTGGTTTCCTGTTTGTTTTCTTCGGGTGGTTTTCGTGTGAGTTGGTGGTTTCAGGCATCCGTCGGGCTGGCTGAAACTACTAACCGCGCAAAATCACACTAAAGCACCTGACATTTCATAAAACATACTGAATTCGGGGGCGAGATGCTCTCGACCCCGAGCTTAACTTCTCAGATCACCGCCCCCACGCCGGACGCTGACCGTTCCTGACGAGCAAACGGGCGCCGGAACCATCGGTCCCGATCGTCCACAGATCGCAGCCCTCGTCCTTCTCGCGATCCGGGCAACGTTCGAACACTACGGATCGACTGTCGGGCGAGATGCTGAACATCCTCGCGAATTCTTTTTCGAGCTTTGTAACCGGAGTGGTTCGCCTTGTCGCGAAATCGTAGCGAAAGATGTTTGATGAATCGCGGAATGTGTTGACCGTTGAGTAGAGCAGCCCGGACCCATCGGGCATCCACCGAAGATCCGTCGCCAACTGATAATCGAGATCGGAGAATGCCGTGAGCTTTGTTCCCGGGTGCGCTCCGCCCTCCGTCATTTGAAAAATATTCGAGCCGCCCGAGCTATTCTCCGTGTAGATGACCTGGTTCGCAGTTGCGGGGGTGGGTCCCCAATCCCACGTGCATGTACCCATCGGATTTTTTCCTGTGAAGAAGGGATTGAATGCAGAAGTGCCGGGCGCCGCTGTTGATGACGAACTACTTACGTGGCAGAGGCCGGAACGAAAACTTATTCGCGAGCCATCGGACCGCCAAACGGGGCGGAACGCGCCATGCAGCTCGTAACCCTGGTCGGTGATCGGAAACATCGGTGCCGTGACGTTCCGCCCCGGAACGACATCGACACCCGGAACGAACCAGCGATATTTGCCATACATCGCGATAACCATCTGCGGCCTGCGGCCAAAATCGGCTACTGATTTGAAAGTTACTGTTTTCGACGTGCCTGAGGGAATCAATACCTGCTGCGGATCATCGGCCCCTTCGACATAGACAACAAAGCTTGGTGGTCCCTCGCGAGCCGGCGTGTAATTGACGACGTTAACCGTCACCGAGCCTTTGGGAAATCGTGCGAGACCCTCGCGCCCGGGCGGGTTAGTGATTCGCCGGAGACCAGAACCGTCAGGCCGGATCGCGTAGATGTCGGCAAGATAAGGCGAGCTTGTTGCCTCGTGAGCGCTCGAGAATGCGAGCTCTGTGCCGTCGGGTTTCCAAGCCATTTCGAAGATACCGAGCTGTTCATTCAGATCCGGATGCGTCCAGAGCTGACGGTCATTTGTTCCGTCGGGGTTGATCAAGCGTATCTCCGTGCTGCCCCGCACATAGGCGATCGCTCCGCCGCTTCTTTGGCTGCCGAGTCGGCCCGTACCTTGCGGATCGATAAACACGCCTCGGCGCGCCGGTCCCCCCT
>DASUSJ010000108.1:0-5234 GCA_036375155.1 Pyrinomonadaceae bacterium | reverse complement strand
ATAAGTATTCCCAACATGACGAAACTCGTGATCAGCGAAAATCCGCCGTGGCTTACAAACGGCAAAGTAATGCCGGTCATAGGCAACGCTCGCGTAATGCCTCCGATATTTACTAACGCTTGAAATCCGATGAATGCAGAGAGCCCGATCGCACAAAGTTTGCTGAACATGTCGCGGCAATCCAAAGCCGTTCTCACGCCAGCGCTTACCAGCACAATTAGGGCAAAGGTTATCAACAAACCCCCGAAAAGTCCAAGTTCTTCTGCGAGTGCAGCAAAGATGTAGTCGGAGTCGGCCACGGGAATCAATTCCGGATATCCTAGCCCCAATCCGCGCCCAGTTGTGCCGCCGGATGCGAGGCCGAAAGTTGCCTGCGCGGGTTGGAACGCGAGTACGTCGAACCATGCATCGACGTTAATGGTCTTCTTCAAGTCGGGATCGTCAGCAAGCATCTGCGGCAGCGACGGATCTTTCGCGACGAGACGCTTGTAGTAATCGTCATAGTCTTGTTTCCACCAAGAGGTTTCGGGGGCGGGTGGGTTGAAGCCATCAAGCCAGAGATGAAATCGCTGCTGAATTCTATCGGGAAGAACCTGCTTGACGGGCCGCGCGAGTGTCGGTAGTAGCGGAATATTCGATTGCGTTTTTTCCGGTAGGGCACCGACGACCAGAACGCCAACCAGCAGCAAAACACTCCCGACGAGAACGAAGCGTTGCGAGAATCTTCGAACAGCGATCAGATACAGCGTCGCGTACACACCGCTGAAGACCATCATCTGGCCGAAATCTTTTAGAACGAAAAACGGAACGAAAGGCAGTACTGCCATGAACACAAGCGGCACGACGTCTTTCGCACGCGGGAGTCCCCAGTAGGTCCGCGCGAGATTCTTGTAGAGCACGGCGAGGATCGCGGCAAAACCAATAAGGAACGGGATCTTCGCCGGTTCCCACGGAGTCATATTGCCTATCGATTTGCCGGCACGCGAGGTGATCGCCGCCAGTATGAGTGGCCCAAGTGTTAGAAGAACGATCGCGAATCCATTCCGCTGCAAAAAGTCGAGGACCTTCTCACGCTGAAGGAGCAGAAGAGCGGCGATCAAGCCAAGCACACCAAGCAGCGGATTGATCGTTCGGCCCGACAGCAGAACGCCCCACAGGGTTTCCTCGGCGGGACGCGGAGTCTCGGTCGACAGATCGACCGGCGACGGCGGCGTGGGCGGGAGGCCCATGATCTGCTTTTTCTCTGCCGAGTAATTCTCCTGAATGTAATGCAGCTGCAACGCTTTGATCTTTGCCGCACGGGCCTCCGCCTTGTCGCGACGTGATACATACTCAGGATCGCTGAACAGGCGATACTGTACCGTCAGGCCGATAGAGAAGAGAAGGATGGCGGTTGTGTAGAGAGTCCAGTTGCCCTGGTAATTTGCAAGCCTTTTCAGGAAAATCGGGAGCACAGCAAGGAACGTTAGTATCCCAATGTTCCTGAATGCCGTGATCGGCGATGTTTCATACCCGCGAATCAGACCACTGTAATAAATGGAATAGTGCGAGATCGCCGATAATGCGACGATCAGGACCAGGATAAAGAAATGTGACGAAGTTCGGTTCTTCAAAACGTGATTGCAGTAAGTGTCGGCGTCCATTCCCCTCCTTTAGGTAGAGAGGAGCTTCGGTCCGACCTGCCCGCGTCAAGGGCAAACTGTCAACTATCAACTATCAACTATCAACTTCTAGGGCCTTCGCCTCGTCGGCCGCTTTTGTGTCGGCTTGGCCGGCTGCGGCTTGGGCTTATATTGATCGCCGAGCAATCCCAATTCGCGGGCTTTCAAGATCACATTAGCTGCAATAGGAGCCGCTGTACGCGCACCGTAGCCGCCGCCTTCGACAACCACCGCGATAGCCAGCGTCGGCCGCTCCAGTGGTGCGATCGTTATGAACCAGCTGTCTGTACGTTCGTACATCACCGGGATCTCGTACTCTTCCCACTGCCCTTGGGCATTTCTGCGGCGACGCTTTTCCGTCTTTAGTTTTCCCGTTTTCTCGTCGTACAGCGGCGCCTGCTTTTCGGCGGTACCGGTTTTGCCACCCGTGCGAATGCCCGTCCCGGCAAGCTTTGCGGAGATGACCGTTCCCGTGCCCCCAGGTTCTTCCGTCACCGTCGACATGATCGTCCGGATCTGAGCCGCCTGCTGCGGCGACAGCACTTGCGAGAACGCCTGTGGCGGATGATCAAGTTCGATACGGGGCTTCATCAGCTTGCCTTCCATGTTTGCCGGCACCGCAGCGATCATCGCCATCTGGAACGGCGTCATCTGCCCGGCATATCCCTGACCCATTCCCTGAAGCCCGAGATCGTAAAGCGAAATATCCTTACCGGTTACCATCGTCGATTGCTGCGGCGCCAATGAGCCCGCGATCGAAGGATTGCTCGTGTTCAGAACGTTAGGGAAGAACCTTTGCAAAAGTGCTTCTTCCGGTGTGTCCACAGCACCTATGCCCACGAGTTGCGCTGTTTCACGCAGCCTTTCACGGCCGAGCGCGATCGCGAGTTGTGAGAAGTACTGGTTGCTCGAGACCTGGTACGCGAACTGGATGTTTTTCTCCTGACATCCACCGTCGCATACGCCCGAAACCGAACCGTCAGGGGCAAGCTTCTGTGTGGAATCCACGATCGGCCTGGAATTCGGATAGGGTTTGAACCCACCCGGATAACTCGGAAACATCAAGTCCTGCTTATTCGCGCGAAAAGCCGAGATCATCGTGAACGTCTTGAACGTCGATCCCGGAACATAAAATTCGCGAGTTGCGCGATTCAACAAGGGCTTGTCACGCTTGTTACCCTCGAGTCTCAGGTAATCCTCGAGGTTTTGTGCTTCGGCGAGATTAAACGACGGGTTGGAGAACATCGCGAGGATGTCTCCCGTCTGAGGATTGAGCACGACGATGGCACCCTTCTTTCCTTCGAGCTGGGTCCCCAGATAGGCCTGCAGGTCTCGATCGATCGTGACCTTAACATCCTTCTGTTCGTCCTCGGCCCGTTTGATCCGAGTCAGAACCTCCCACGCTTCGGGCGCTGGGTCGGCCACTCTCTTATAAAGCGTGCGCTCGAGACCCGGAGTTCCACGCTCGGTCCCCAGGAGATGTGCCATTTCCCTCTCGAGTGCGAAGCCGCGGACGATGTCGCCGCTGGAATCCAGCTTGTAATACGCGAGTGCGGCTCCAAGGGTACCGTTTCGATCGAGCATCCAGCCTCGAAGATTAGCGGCCGTCGTGCGCCGGTTGCGCATGTCTTTGTACGCGAGCGCCTGAAACTGCTCGTTTGATTCGTCCGCGAAATAGGTCCAGTAAACCTGAAAGCCGAACACCGTAAATGCCAGCACAACAAAGACCATCTGCCAGACTCGAATGCTGCGGTTGGCGATGGTCTGCGTCAATCGTTTTTTTACCTCACGCGGAAGGTCACGTTCGTAGAGAAACTTTGGACGGTTGAAGTTGTCGTAAAAGGTAAGGACGAGGAAGCCTATCAGAATTCCAACGCCGATGATGTATACGATGCTAAGCCCGGCCGGTGTACGTTCGAGTATCTGCCCACCGAAAATCGATTCCGGTCTGAGTTTGTTCCAGTCGAATTGAAGCAATACGAAAGCTAACATCACTGCTATCTAATGAAATTTGACTCTGCGTCTGAGCGGCACCTGCGTGAAACACTGGTTTCTGTTCTTACAAAGCCGCTAAGAGGCAAAACAGGTCAAGAATTGCTTTCCTCCGCAATCTCTTTCTTCTCCGCCTTTTCCACCGCCGGTTGCAAGATCTCAGTCCGCGTCTTCATGAAATCGATCTCACCCGCCGCGTACGCCTGGGTCGGAGCATCTGGTAATACCTCGGTCGGCGTGTATTCCAATTCGACATCGACCGCTCCAAACTTTAACTTGTCGCCCGTAAAGATCTCGATCGCCTTTCCATACGCAATACGCTCGCCGTTTAGATAGGTTCCGTTGGTTGACCCGGTGTCTGCGACGACAAGTTTCGCGTCGGCGTTGAGCAACAGAGAAGCGTGCATCTTTGAGACGCTCGTGTGCTCGATCGCGATGTCGTTTTCTTTGGTCCTGCCTACCGAAAGCCGCTTGCCCGGCTCCAGCGTAAAACGTTTCTCAACCGGTCTGCCTAGAGTATCGAACCTTACAGACAGATCTCCGCCGGTCGGAGCGGGAGGCGCTCCTCCTAATACAGAATCCGAGTTTGGATCGGGAATAAGATGGCCTATCTGGGCGGCTGGGACGGTTACGTTCAGTTCCGCCTCGCGTTCCTCTTCGTCGAACTTGTCGAACCCCACGAATAACTTCACACCTTCGGTAAAGTAATCCGGCTTCACTTCCAGTTTGAGTGGGGCGTGAGTGTAATACCGGTTGTCGCTGATGTGATCCACCGCGGCGGTTAACAGCTCGAATTCAAGCTTCTTGAGGTTCTCTTCCGAATCGGTAGAAAACTTGTCCCACTGCATTTTCAGCTTTATGTTATGGGGGACAAACTTCTGCCCGTCGGCGTTTTCTCTTATCTCGGAATCAAGCAGCATCTTTAGGCGCTCGATGAGCCCGCTGGTGGCGAGGCTACTGGAAGGCCGCCACCCGCGTCCCGTCAGCTTGTCGAGCGTATCTCCGATCCGCGTCAGCGCGCCCTGCACGAGCCAATCTGGTGTGATGCTTTTCTTTGCGGGTTGAGGCTTATCCGGCACGTAAGTAAGAACGAAACCTAAAGAAATTTGTTGCTATTCTTGTGAATAGTAAAACGTGAACGGCAATTAGTAAATCGCGTGGAGGTTTCATTGTGCGGACGCTAGGATCTTATCGGAGGTTTTCAGGCAGAGCCCGCGAAGTCCGCAGAGATGCGTAATAATTGCCTTCCTCGGCGCCGTTCCCTCTGCGACTCCGCTTGGCTCTGCGTGAACTTCCGATATGCGCCGGCGACGGAAGACTTCGGCATCGATGATGAGTGTGCGAACATCGAAACTTGAAGTAAATCCATGTCGAGTTTTCTCTGGATAATTCTGCTGGTCGTTCTGCTTACACTTCTCGGAACGCTTACGCTAGTGTTCATCACGGTGAAGTACTACTGGGGCGAACGCGGTGCTCCGCCGCTAACCGGTGAACAGCGCAGGCAGCAGTATGAAGAAGAGCTAAGGCTCCGAGCGAAACAGATCGAGCGTGCCAAGCAGAACCCTATCCCAACACGAAAGC
>DASUSJ010000107.1:0-29533 GCA_036375155.1 Pyrinomonadaceae bacterium | reverse complement strand
TTTTTGACGAAGGATGGGAAGCTGCTGGTAAATGAGCTCGCACCGCGGCCGCACAACTCGGGTCATCTGACATTCGGTGCCTGCGTTACATCACAATTCGAACAGCAGTTGCGTGCGGTGTGCGGTCTGCCGCTCGGCTCAACTGAATTCTATCGGCCTGCCGCGATGGCAAATCTTCTGGGAGATCTCTGGTCGAATGGTGAACCGGACTGGAATGCGGCACTCGACGATGAAAATGTAAAGCTCCATCTCTACGGGAAAGCTGAGGCAAGAGCCGGACGCAAGATGGGCCATATCACCGCGGCCGCGGAAACATCGACAGACGCCGTTAACAAAGCTCGAAATGCCAGATCGTCAGCGGCCCGAAGCGTGTGATATTCAAACTCTACTGCCTCGATCAAAGAAATGTTTTCAGAACTGCCTGGCCGACCACACTCCTGCCAGCAGGCCTACGAATCCCGTTGCCACGCTCAGGAAAAGGTACAGAAAGGCCGTCGCGAAGAAGCGGTCTTTTACGAGTCCGTAGATCTCCATTTCGAAAGTTGAAAAGGTCGTAAACGCGCCGAGAAATCCTACTATCACCGCGATGCGGACGTACTCGTTCACCGTTATGCGGTCGGCCAGAAGAAAAAGAAGAAAGCCAATAAGAAAAGAACCCGATACATTGATCAGGAAAGTTGGCAGCGGGAACCGCTCAAACACCCCCGCTATCGGCGAGATATTGACCAGGTGTCGTGCCACGGCGCCAACCGCTCCGCCGATAGCAATGAAGACGATTTTCAGGATAGCTTCCATCTCAAGACCTCGTTTCAAGTCCGCTCAAATATACACCGTTCGACGAAAACCGGTGGCGGGCCAGTTGGAATTGGGATCGATCCCTTGTCCTGTTCCGCGATCAGTAGTTTTCCGTGCGTTGGGTGTATTCCGTGGTCAGCGGAACCTGAACCACGGTATACACCCAACGCACGGAAAAGGCGTCGTAGATGATAACCAAACTGACCCAATAGCCGAAAATCGAATCATTTGCGCCGGTATTTTCGACAGGCTACACTTTTACGTTATGGCGGAGAGCGTAGCGTTTACAGCGACGGCAGACAGAAGCGTCCGGTACGCGGAAATAGTTCCGCAATTGGACTCTCTGCTCAGCAACGAGCCTGATCTGGTCGCGAATCTCGCAAATGTCGCAGCGGTACTGAAGGAGGCTTTCGGGTTCTTTTGGGTCGGCTTTTACTTGAAGAAGGACGGACAACTCGTTCTGGGCCCATTTCAGGGGCCCGTCGCATGTACCCGCATCGACTTCGATAAAGGTGTTTGCGGGCATGCGTATTCGAACGCGCAAACGGTGATCGTGCCTAACGTCGATGAGTTTCCCGGTCACATCGCATGCAGCTCAGCGGCGCGGTCAGAGATCGTCGTTCCGATATTTGACGGCCAGCGCAATGTCATTGGCGTCCTCGATGTGGACAGCGATCGACTGGACGATTTTTCCGAGGCCGACCGGGACGGACTCGAACGAGTTACAGGAGTTATCGAGCGAATCATTCAGAGCCACACGAACTCTGAGAGGATCGAATGACACCTGTCGAATACCCGCTTTGGGTCTGGATCTTTTTCTTTTCAGTTGTTCTGATAGCTCTGTTTGTCGATATCGGTATCGTAAACAGGCATTCCCACGCGCCAACGCGCAAAGAGACTTTCGCGTGGAGCATCGTCTGGGTCTCGCTCGCCCTCGGTTTCAATGCCTTTGTCTTCTGGCAGTTCGGTATCGATAAAGCAAAGTTGTTCTTTACCGGATACTTGATCGAGCTTTCGCTTTCGGTCGATAACCTCTTCGTCTTTCTCCTGATCTTCACCTATTTTAAGGTGCCGAAAAAGTACCAGCATCGTGTCCTGTTCTGGGGAATCATGGGTGCGCTCGTGATGCGCATGATAATGATCTTCGCCGGGGCCGAGCTGGTCGAGCGCTTCCACTGGATCATATACGTCTTTGGTGCGTTTCTTCTGTACACCGGCCTGAATATGTTTCGGGACACGGACGATAACTTCGAGCCGCACGAGAGCGCGATCGTAAGATTTGCGACGAAGTACATTCGCATATCGCGGCATTACGACGGCGAGAAGTTCATTGTCATGAAGGATGGTGTCAGGACGGGAACGCTTTTACTGCTCGTCCTGATCACGGTGGAGTTTACGGACCTGATCTTTGCGGTCGATTCTATACCCGCGATCTTCGGGATCACCACCGACCGTTTTATCGTATACACCTCGAATATCTTCGCGATCCTGGGTCTACGGACCTTCTTTTTCCTGCTCGCCGACCTCGCCGACCGCTTTCATTATCTTAAGATCGGGCTCGCCTTCATTCTCACGTTTATCGGCGTGAAAATGCTTTTACCACTTCTTGCGGAAGGTCTGCTAAAATTAACAGGCCCGGGCACGTCCGCCCTCGCCGTGTTCCTCGAACGGTATCGCAACCACGAATTTGAGCAGGCCGTAATTAACATTTCGCTTGGCGTAGTTGTTTCCGCCATTGCACTTTCGATCGTTCTCTCAATATTGTTTCCACGCCGGAAGACCGAAGAGCCGGGCACCCAGCCAAATGTAGAAGTGTCGTAGAAGTTTTCGATGGAGAACAAGTACCGAAAGTTTTATGTCGAATGGTGGAAGGTCCGCAAGAGTACGATCTACGGTATCGCTGCTTTTGTAGTCGTGACCTCCGCCGTCGGCTACGGAGTCTGGTGGGGGATGCACTACGATTGGTTCGCGCAGCAGGCTACCGCCGAGGTCGGTAAGGATGCGGCGAGGATCATCTCTTTCGAGGGCGATGTTCGTATCACACGGGCGGCGACACGCGAGACAATACTTGTTACCAAGGAAACGTACGTGGCCGCCGGTGACACCATTCAAACGCAGGCGGATGGCCGGGCCGTCGTGCAGATGATCGATCAGTCGGTGTACTCGGTGCGTCCGAATAGTACGGTCGTCATTCGGGACAGCTCTTCGATCTTCGGGGGGACGAACGTTCGCGTCGCACTCGACGATGGTCAGATAAACGTTCGAACCGACCAGCAGCCGGAGAACACGGAGAACGTCGTCGAGATGATGGATTCGGAGACACAACTCCGATCACAGACCGACGCTAGCTTTAATGCCGATGCCTATTCCGGCGGCGGTGAGATCCGCATCAGTCGCGGTAGTGTTGAGACGACCGTTGGCGGCGAGCGGGCGACGATCAATGCGAACGAGTTCGCGTCGGTAAGCGACGGCCGTATCGCCTCACGAGAAAAACTTCTGCTCCCGCCGAAACAGGCGACACCGGCGAATATGTCGCAGGTGCTCGACGCGTCGGGCCGAGGCGTAACAATGTCGTTCGCCTGGCAGGATGAAAGCTCGCTCCCGGTCGCGAGCTATTACATTCAGATCGCGCGTTCGCCTTACTTTTCACCCGATTCAATGCTGGTCGATCGCGGATCCGTTACGAGCCGCGAATTCAGGCTCGCGGGTCTTGTGCCCGGAACATACTACTGGCGTTTGAAGACGACGTCCCGAGCCGGTCAGACCAGTGACTGGAACGACCCGTGGCGGTTCAACGTGGTGAAACGTGAATCTAACCCGGCAATCGAAGTTGCCAACTGGAGCGTCGAAAAGGTGGGCGGAAACGTCTTCATAATTACCGGGCAGACCCGCGCCGGGCTTTACGTGAGGTCACAGGGCCGACAAACGTTTGTCGGAGGTGACGGTATTTTCCGGATGCAGGTTTCGACACCGCTTTCCGAGGTTGCCATTGAGTTGGGCGACGAAAGCGGAAATCGTGGGGGCTTTGTTTTATCCCTGCGGAACGCAAAAGTTTTGCGAAGGTTTTAGAGGTAAGGTTCTACGGGCTCGAATCACGGACATTCTCACAACACACGTTCGCAGCGGCGGCTCGGGCGGCTGAAGTTGGCGCTCGGACTCACCTTTGTTTACATGATCGCGGAAGCGATCGGTGGCTGGCTGACAAATTCACTGGCCCTGATCGCCGACGCCGGCCACATGCTGACAGATGTTGCCGCGCTCTCGCTCACGCTCTTTGCGATCTGGTTCGCAACTCGCCCCGCCACTTCGAAGAAAACATACGGCTACTACCGGCTCGAGATCCTTGCCGCATTCGTCAACGGCATCGCACTGGTATTGCTTTCGATCTGGATAATTTATGAGGCATTCGAGCGGTGGCAGGCACCGCCCGAGATCGCAGGCATGCAGCTTACGCTGATCGCGGCGGGCGGTTTGATCGTCAATATCATCGCGGCGTTCCTGCTTCATTCCGATCATAAGCACGATCTGAACATGCGAGGTGCGTTCCTCCACGTCATTGGTGATCTACTCGGATCGATGGCGGCCCTGATCGCCGGACTTCTTATCGCCGGCTTTGGATGGATGTGGGCGGATGCACTAGGTAGCGTGCTGATCAGTGTGATCATTATCCTGGGTGCGTGGCGGTTGATCCTGGATTCGGTGAACGTGCTTTTGGAGGGCACGCCCGGACATATAAACCTCACCGCCGTGGAAACGACGATTCTCGAGACGGCCGGTGTCGGCGGCGTTCACGATCTTCATGTCTGGACGATATCTTCCGGTATCGACGCGCTCTCGGCGCACATCACCCACGACGAATCCATTTCACACTCTGAGCTCCTCGCTGCGGTTCGCAAGAAGCTGCACGACAGTTTCGGCATCGATCACTTAACGATCCAAATGGAAACGCTTGATCGCGAGGCCGAGGCGGTTTATGTATGCGAAACGGGGACAAAATGCTTCGAGCCGGCGAAGTCGCGCGCACGGTAGGGCGGAACACCGTAAGACAGACTTTCCAGTCTGTCTCTTTCAAACTCTCGAGACCCATTCTGATTCTTAGACCGCAACAGCGACAGGCTGGAAAGCCTAGCTGCTTTCGTTTGGACCGACATTAGGCGAAACTAGTCCGCAGGTGCGTGAGATTCAACTCAAATACGGCCATGGCGCCATCCCCCTTAGAGTGAGCGACAGCTTCCGCGTCCTCGAGACTGGCGATGAAAAGCCCGCACTCTCAGACGTCGAATTAGGACAAAAGCTCGACAGTCCGATCCAGTCGGATACTCTCGAAGAGATCGTCAGCCCGGGGGAAACCGTTCTCTTTGTCGTGCCCGATGCGACCCGCCGATCGGCCGCCGGGCAGGTCATCAATCTTCTTGTCAGACGTCTGATCGCCAACGGTACCGCACCGCACGAGATGGCGATCATCTTTGCAACCGGGATCCACCGGCCCGTAACCGAAGAAGAAAAACCCGAGATCCTGACGCCTTTCATTGCGCAGCGCATCAAGACGCTCGATCACAATCCGCGCGATCTGATGCGGCTCACGAGATTGGGGGAGATCAAAGGCGGCGTCCCTGTTGAATTGAATCGTGCACTCTCGGAGTTCGATCACGTGATCACCATCGGCGCGATCACGTTCCATTACTTTGCCGGGTTTACGGGCGGCCGAAAGCTGATCTGTCCCGGGCTGGCTTCGTCCAAAACAGTTTCCGCTACACATAAACTCGCGTTCGATTGCGAGACAAGATCGCGCCGCGACGGTGTGGGATCGGGGCGGCTCGACGGCAACGCGGTGCACGAGGCTTTCGTCGAGGCTGCTTCGTTCGCGAGGCCCTCATTTGCCGTGAACACGATCGTTAACGACCGAGGTGAGGCGACAGATATTTTCTGCGGCGACTGGATCGCATCGCATGAGGCCGGATGCATGGAATACGGGCGACGAAACACGATCGAGATCCACGAAAAACGCGATCTCGTAATTGCCGCCTGTGGTGGCTTTCCGTACGACCTCAACATGATACAAGCACACAAAGGTCTCGACGCGGCGGCGCACGCATGCAATGAGGGAGGGACCATCGTGTTGCTTGCCGAGTGCTCTGAAGGAACTGGCCGAAGCGATTTCCTAAACTGGTTTGATGTCGCGGACAGTGCCGAGCTGGCTGTAAAGCTGTGTGACCGGTATCAGGTCAACGGCCAAACGGCGTGGAGCCTGCTCAGGAAGGCTGAGCAATTTGATGTGCGGGTGATGACTTCACTGCCGGAGCATGAAACCTCGCCGATGCGCCTGAAGAAGCTTTCTGAATTACAGGATGTTATCGCGGATACCACCGCGAAGGGCTACATACTTCCCAACGGGGCAAAGACTCTCGTCAACCTGATCTGAACGCATGACCAGGTCCACGCGGGATGGTATGGGCGAGGGTTCGGAATTTTATCCCCGCTTCACCTCAAAGGTCCGGCTGATCGAATCGGTCTGATTACGGATCGACCGAAGCTTGTCGCGAAATCCCGTAAAGCGGAGAACGTAAACCGTAGTGTCGTTCGCGCGTAAAAAATAAAATCTGCCGCTCATCGGGCGGCCCGCCCTGACGAATTCGAAATTGAACACGGTCCCGCGAAGTCGGCCGGCAAAATTTTCATCGACACCGGCAACGTAACCCGGCAGAAACTGCAGCTTCGCTTCTTCGTCACGAACAACGTCGGCGAGGATCGCATTTTTCGCAACAGTGACGCGGCGAACCTCCAAATGGCCATCGTTGCGGTCTACGAAAACGTATTCCACATTCGGTTTGATCGCCGAGGGCTTGACGGTCATCTTCCACCGGTCACTCGGCACATCGAACTGATAGTCGACATTCGGGTCGCTAAAGACCACGCCCTGCGCAAATGCCGAGGCTCCGGTGAGAATGCACCATACTGCCAGTAACAGAAAGGAAAGTCGTGTCGTTTTCATTCGGATTATGTTTGGAGATTACTGTGTCATTCTAGCCTAACCGGTTCGAATTTCGTAGGTTTAGATGATCCGGTCAAACTGTGTGTTGTCCTCCGGCACAGCGACGGTAGGCATCAAAAACATCGCCCAACCGGTTCTTAAACGCGTCTAAGCAACAGCAGAATTGATTGTTTAAGAGGTTTCACAGTGAAGAAGTCATTATCCGGATCTAGAAAAATATTGGTGCTCACGGCAATGTACGCCATGGCGCTGCCGACCTTCGCTATCTCACGCGACAGATCGATAAATAAGCCGTTAACGGAGGATCAGAAGATCGTTCACGTACTCAATCGTCTGGGCTTCGGTGCCCGGCCGGGTGACGTCGCGAAGGTCCGGGCAACGGGCCTTCAGAAGTATATCGATCAGCAGTTGAATCCCGCTTCCATCGATGATGCCGTCGCGGAGAGCAGGGTCAGCCGTCTCGAGATATTCAAAATGTCGACCGCCGAGGTTTTCGGGAAGTATCCGAATCCTGGAGCATTGCTGAGGCAGCTAGAAGGCGGACGGCAGGCACAAGCCGCCGCCGCACAGAAGCGACAGGACGACGCGTCAAAGGTGAATGGCGAGAAAATGCCCGAGGCCGGGCCGCAAAATGGAATGACCGCCGACGAGCAGCGAGAGCGTCGCGAGAAATTGCAGCGACTCTATCGAGAGTATGACCTGCGACCCGCCAACCAGCTCGTTCCACAGATCGCCGCGAATCGAATCTTGCGTGCAGTTTATTCCGAGCGACAGCTGCAGGAAGTAATGGTCGATTTCTGGCAGAACCACTTCAACGTTTTTTCCGGGAAGGCTGCCGTACGGTGGTACATCCCGAGTTATGAACGAGACGTCCTGCGCAAGAACGCGCTGGGAAACTTCCGCGACCTTGTTGTTGGAACGGCACAGCATCCCGCCATGCTCTTCTTCCTCGATAACTTTCAATCGCAGGTGCCCAACGCACGGGCCGGAAATGGCCCGCTGCAGAGGATGTTGCAGAACGGCAGTCTGAACGCGCGCCAGCGCGAGCGGATCAAGCAGCGCCAGGGTTTGACCGACGCCGAGCTCGACCAGCGTATACAGCGGGCCCGCCAGGCCGGACAAGCTCAACGCGATCGCGGGATCAACGAAAACTACGCGCGTGAGTTGATGGAGCTCCACACGCTCGGCGTCGACGGCGGCTACACGCAGAAGGACATCGTCGAGGTGGCACGTGCGTTCACCGGATGGACGATCGCCGATCCGCGCGGTTATCGACGTGCGGCGGCGAACGAAATAAAGGGAACTGAGGACCGCGCGCTGACGCGGCTCCAGAGGATGGCTGGCGTGCCGAGCGATATCGAGAGCGGTGAGTTTTATTTTCGTGACGCATGGCACGACAAGGGCGCTAAGACCGTGCTCGGTCAGAAGATCGATGACGGCGGCGTTAAGGACGGACTGAAGGTGATCGACATCCTCGTTAATCATCCATCGACGGCGAAGTTCATCGCACGCAAGCTGGCGGTGAAGTTTGTGAGCGACAACCCGAGCGACGCACTCGTTGGCCGGATCGCCACGGCTTTCAGCAAATCGAACGGAGATATCAAGACAACGCTTCGCGCAATATTCACCGACAAGGAATTTTTCGCCCCGGAGAATTACCGTGCAAAGATCAAAACACCTTTCGAATTGGCAGTAAGCTCGATGCGCGCCCTCGGCGCCGACACAAACGGCGGACCGGCTATGCTGGCGATGCTGAACAAACTCGGCGAGGTTCCCTACGGCTACCAGGCACCAACGGGTTACCCTGATACCGCAGAAGATTGGGTGAACACCGGCGCGCTGTTAGAACGCCTTAATTTTGCGGTCGCTGTCGCGAGCAACCGCATTCCGGGGACGAAGGTGGATCTGAAAGGCTTTGAATCTAAGGACAAGAAAAAGATCCTCGACACAGCGATCGCGCGGATCCTCGATGGTGACGTCTCCGCCGCGACGCGGTCGACGCTGCGAAAGCAGGTCGAACAGCCGTTACCGGAAGTGAAAGCGGGAACCGAGGCCGAAGATGATCTCGAAGTTCCAAACATGCGCGGGCAGGGCCAGCAGGGCGGACGGAATCGTCAGGCGCGTCTTCTCCCCCCATCGGGGAATCCGGACGTGTTCAAGGTGGTGAGTTTGGTACTGGGAACGCCGGAGTTTCAGAGGCAGTGACGGAGTTACAATTTTCGGTCAGTCGATTCGGTGCATCCTCTTATTCCGCGTATTCCGTGGTTTGCCTTCGAAAGCGATGGAATGCAAGCCGATCCCTGCCCGGGACAGTTTCAATCAGTTAACGATCGATAAAGCTTTACTAACTCTCGCATGTGCCCGTCGATGCTGAAATTGTCGAGAGCGAATGCCTTGGCTTTGGACGCGAGATCTTCTCGTCTTGTCGGATCACTTAAAAGAAAACGCAGTTTCTCTGCAAGCGCCTTTTCATCCCCTACAGGAAACACTTCCGCATATTGCCCGTTGCCCGAAGCCTCTAGTAGCGGCTCGATATCGGAGACGATCATCGCGACGCCGGCGAGCATCGCTTCGGAAACGGCGAGGGGCAGGCCCTCGTGTAGCGACGAAAAAACAAAGACGTTGAGTGCGGCGAGGATGTCGGGGACGTCCGACCGCCCGCCGAGGAAGTGCACGCGGTCGGTTAGGCCGTGCTCCGCGCAGAATCGTTCACATGCGGCGAGTTTCTCTTCGGCACCGGGTTCGACGCCGCCAGCGAATACACAACGCACGTTTTCGAATTGAGCGAAGACACTCGGCAGCGCTCGGCACACGGTGAGTTGGTCCTTTCGCGGGTCGCGGTAGAAGTTGCCTACCATTCCGATGAGCGGTGTGTTAGCGGGAAGCTGCAATTCGCCGCGAAGCGAATGACCGGTAGGTTCGATACGTGCCGGGTCGGCGCCGTTGTAGATGACGTGGAAGTTGCGCGATGTGTCGAGCCGGTCGACGTCCGTGAGCCACTTCAGCATCCCGCGGCTGACGGCGATGTTCGCGTCCATTCGCGAGACAAGAAACTTCGAGGTGAGCCTATTCTTGCGGTCCTGGATAAACCCCTGAAAGCTGAGTACTCGCCGGACGTTCTTCAACCCTCGAGTGGCGAGAAGCAGATGGAGCCCGTCAACCGCCTGATAGCCGTGAACGATCTCTATCTCACGTTCGATGATGATCCGCCGGAGTTGTGAGGCGAGGCCGGGGTCGATGGGGAGCTTTCGACCGAGACGAATGTATTCGACATCCGTGGCGCGAAACTCCTCTTCCAACGCTCCGCCCTTTGCCGTGACGAGCGTCATCTCGAGCCCGAACCGAGACGCGTTGCGGCACACGTCGAGCGCCTGGGCTTCGGCACCGCCGCGGTCAAGGGAATCGAGGAAGTGGAGGACCTTCATAATCGATCGGAGCGCGAACAGGTCGCAAAGCGAGCGGCAGTTAAAATTGTCACTAGCTTAATAATAGAGCGCGACGTCCGTCGGCTTTGGCGACTTTGAGTACCTCAGATCGCCTCTGTGCGTCGGATCTTTTGCCCGCTAGCGCAAGCTGTTTAAATTGCCACGACCTTCAGGTCGTGGACAGCCATCATTCGCGATCGGCTTTTAGCCGAAATATCATAAAAAGCTTCTTTTTGGCTTTAGCCTTTCGGCTGAAGCCTATCGGATCTTTGCAAGATTTATTTGGCTAAAGCCACGCCGTAGGTATCTCACTTCCCACGACCTTAAGGTCGTGGCAATTTAAACAGGCTGCGCCCCAGTTTTTACACAGCTTCTTACGCCGAGGGCTTTATGCTTTCGCCGTCACCGACGGCTTCACTAACACCGCCGGATCCGAACCGAATGACAAACCAAATCAAATATGTTCTCATTTTTTAGATCGCACCCGGCAGATGGACTCGCCCGAAACATCAGACCAGAACACAGTTTTCGTAGTCGTGCCGTCGTACAATCACGCGCCGTTCGTCGAACGATGCTTGCGGTCGATTATAGGGCAGACGCTGCGGCCGAGAAAGCTGCTTGTGATCGACGACGGATCGACGGATGATTCGCCGGCGATCATTGAAAGGGTGCTGAGCGACTGTCCGTTCCCGAGCGAGCTGATCGCGCGTGAGAATCGGGGGCTGTGCGCAACGCTGA
Organism: Pyrinomonadaceae bacterium; assembly: GCA_036375155.1. GTDB lineage: Bacteria > Acidobacteriota > Blastocatellia > Pyrinomonadales > Pyrinomonadaceae > OLB17. The sequence goes on along the minus strand of DASUSJ010000107.1, from coordinate 18,583 downwards.
ACCAGGCGCTCGAGCTTTCCGACGGTAAATATTTCGCGTATCTCGGATCGGATGACGTATGGCTGCCGTCGTTTCTCGCCGAACAGACGACATTACTGTCGAAAAGGCCGGACGCGGTTCTCGCATTCTCGCACGCGTATCTTGTCGATGAGAATGATCAGGTGTTCGATTCGACCGCCGAGTGGACCGACTTTGCTGACGGCGATCTTCGCCCGCTGCTGATGCAAGGGACGATCTTTTCTTCACCGGGTGTTTTGTACCGGCGTTCGGCATTGATCAAGCACCAATGGAACGAAGCCTCGCGGCTCGAAGATTATGAGATGTATCTCAGGCTTTCGACCGACGGCGAATTCGCACGAAACGAGAAGATCCTGTGTGCATGGCGCCAGCATGGCGAGAATGCGAGCGGCGATCTTCCGCTGATGCTCGACGAAATGATCGCGTCGCAGAACCGGGTCCAGGCCACGAGCGCGAACGCCCACGACTTGCAAAGAACTCAGGCCCGGTTAAAATTCGCTGCGGCCGAGAATTTTGTCAGACACGGCTTTCGCTCCGAAGCCGCGCATTTGTTCGCCGGTAATCTTCGCGGAGCCAGATCGGTCTTAGACATTTTGCGAGTGGCGCTCCGGCTTGCGATTCCACAATCCTTGTTTCAATGGAATCGACGACGGAAACGGCGGCGAGCGATCGCCAGGTACGGCACACTCGACGACGTGATTCGAGAGAACAGCCAGGTCACAAGATCAACATGAAGTTCAACCCGCTCGAGCATCCGGCCTGTCTTGAAACGCCACTATGGCTGGAACAAACGGCATGGGCCGGCCATCTGCCGTTCGCAATGTTCCTGATCAGCGCGTTCAGGCCGCGCGTTTTCGTCGAGCTCGGTGTCGACCGCGGTTCGTCGTACTGCACGTTCTGTCAGACCGTGCGAGCCCTCGGCACGGACACAAAGTGCTTCGGCATCGATACGTGGCAGGGTGATGAGCATGCCGGCAAACCCAGCGGCGAGAATCTCAAAGCGCTGCGTAAACACCACGACCGCCTTTACTCGGATTTCTCCACGTTGATTCAGTCGACCTTTGATGATGCCCTTCTTAAATTCGAAAACGGGTCCGTCGATCTCTTGCACATAGACGGGTTTCACACGTACGATGCCGTACGGCACGACTACGAAACCTGGCTACCAAAAATGTCCGATCGCGGAATCGTTATTTTTCACGACACCACGGTTCGCGAACGCGATTTCGGTGTCTGGAAGTTTTGGAGCGAGATATCGGCAGGGCGTCCGGCGTTCGAGTTCGAGCACAGTCACGGTCTCGGCGTGCTGTGTGTGGGCGATCAAATTCCGGACGCGATGAAATTCTTATTCTATGCGGACCCAGCTGAAACTAAGTTGATCCGTAAGTTTTTCAAAGCGCTCGGCGACCGGTTTGACGCGATCGTCCGCGATCGTATGCAGGCGGAGCGGGTCGGCGACCTCGAGGTTTACGCGAAGATCGTCAACGATTCCCCAGTTCTATCCACCTACTACAAAGCCCGGCAGGCTGCTCGGAGCGTGTACCGTCGCGTCCGGGGGAAGCTGTGAATCCACCTTCCTGATACCAATAGCAACGAACGAATAAACCGAAAGCAGAAAACATGCGATGACCAATCCGGCCCAGACTCGCCTGCTTATCTTCTCTCTCAGCGAATACACGAAAATCGCCGTCATCGGGAGCAGCGGAAATAAGTAACGGCCCTGCGCCTGAAATGCGTAGCTCCACGACAGATAGCTCGAGACGAATAGGCAGATCGTGAACCCGATGATCAGCAGCAGAGTCCTGATCAGCTCATCCCGGCGTCGCCGAGCCATCACGATCGCGAGCATATACAAACCCATCGCCGCATAGAGCAAACCCATAACGATGTAATACGGCTTTGGAGAATAGATCGTCATGTATCCGTAAACGCCGGTGAAGCTCTTAAAAGATTCCGAATGCCAGCCGAATTTGGTGAAGATCTCCGGGTAGCTCGCACCCTTGTCCTTCAAACGCATCGTGGGATGGGTTGATCCGAGGTCGCGTTCGACCGTGGACGGCTTGAACGGCGTTTCGGCGACCTCTTCCTGGTATTTCATCAGCCGGTTTTCTTTCTTTTCAAAATTGCCGGCGATGTAGTTAACGTAGGATGCTGCTACGAAATTCGTTTCACCGTTGACGTATAAGTCGAGAGCACAGCGGAACGCAAGAATCAAAACGGCAACGACAAAGAGCAAGGCATACTTTTTAAGGCGGACCAGATCGAGTCGCGGTTTGCTTTCGATCGTCGTCAGGATCGGAAACTTGAACACCAGCCAGAGTGCGACGAAGATCAGGAACGCGTAGTAATTTGTTTTCGAGATGAGGAGCAGACCGAGCAGCAATGCGGGAATGAGCGCGAGACGCGGGGCGTCCGAAAATTGCTCAGCACGCAAAAACTTTTGCAGTGCGCTTTTCGGATATGCTGCCTGGTATACGACAGCAAAGCTCGCCGCCAGCGGGAAAGCGTCGTTGTTGATATAGCTAAAGACATACCAGACCTGCGGCGTGATCAGCAGCAGCGAGGGAATTAGCAGGAGGTCCTCATCGTCCTTCGACTTGTAAAGGAAGAATAGCGAAAGGCAGGCGAGGAACAGAACGTTAAATAATCGGGCGGCCAGCAACTCGCCGACGAACGGCGAGGCAACAAGCATGAATTTGCCAGCAAGAAAATACTCGATCCAGTGATAGTTGAGATACGAGACACCCCAAACTGAGTAGGAATCTCTTACGGCCGGATCGCCGATCTCGGGCGGAAGAAAATGGTCGACATAGTAGCGCGCCGCTTCGAAGTGGTGAATCTCGTCGGGATGACGGTTATAATCGCTCGTCACGCCCATCACCGCCGCAAGGAGTGGCGCGGCAATAAGACAGATCTTTAAAGATGATCGGAAAAAAGTCAGTGATCGACTCACACGATGAATCTATTCGACCCGCCGTCAAACTTCAATCGCGATCGTAAAGATCGCCACCATGAATGAATCGCATTGTTAGACAACTCAGGAATGCCGCCCGCGTGCTTCGGGACGAAGGTTTGCTTGGTGCGCGAATGCTGTTAGTCGAAAAGAGACACAATCGGCGCGAGGCTAGGCGATACAGAAGGTGGTTGGAAACCAAAGGCCGGCTGACGGAGGCGGATCGCAATGCGATGCGGTCGGCGATAGATGGGTTTCGAGGTCGACCGCTGATTTCGATAATTCTTCCCGTTTATAACGTCGATGAGAAATGGCTTCGTCACTGTCTAGATTCTGTTGCGAAGCAGATCTATCCGAATTGGGAGTTGTGCATCGCAGACGATGCATCAACGGCACCGCACATCCGTCCGCTCCTTACCGAATACGCAAGACGCGATGAACGCATCAAGGTAAGTTTCCGAACAGAGAACGGTCACATCTCGGCCGCGTCGAACTCCGCGGTCGGACTTGCGACCGGCGAGTTCGTCGTTTTGCTCGACCATGACGACGAGCTATCTGAAGATGCTCTGTTTTGGGTCGCCAGCGAGATAAATTCGTTTCCAGAGACCGCGATGATCTACAGCGACGAAGATCTGATGGATGAAGGCGGCCGCCGGTACGATCCGAAATTCAAGCCGGATTTTAGTCGCGATCTTTTATACTCGACAAATCTTGTCACTCATCTATCCGGTTACCGCACCGCACTACTACGCAGCATCGGTGGGTTCCGTGTCGGATTCGAGGGCAGCCAGGATTACGACCTCGCGCTTCGCGTGATCGAGCAGGTCACCGAAGACCGGATCCGGCATATCCCGCGTGTTCTCTATCACTGGCGGGTGATAAAGGGTTCGGTCGCATTTGCGATGGAAGAAAAGTCCTATGCTCACGAGCGGGCGCGGCTCGCGATACGTGAGCATCTCGAGCGATCCGGATACCCCGCCGCTACGCTTGAAGCGGCGCATAACCTGCATCGCGTCGTGTATCGCATGCCTGAACCAGAGCCTTCCGTGAGCATGATCGTCTCATCGGAGGATGAGGATGCGCATGCGTCGATTAAGCGAGCGGAATTTAACGAAGCTCGTTATCAGATCATTTTTCCGGAACGCTCTTACGCCACCCGGGCTGAATGGTTGAATGAAGCTGCGGCACGCGCCACAGGTGATGTAATTGTATTTGTCGACAGCAGTTTGTTTCCGCGAAACATCCAAGTGGTCGACGAACTCGTACGCGTCGCTATCCAGGACGGTATTGGTGCAGTCGGAGCGAAGATACTCCGAGGCGATATGTTCGTGGAACACACAGGACTTGTAATAGGTCCGGATCTGACGCCTCATGCCGCTCACTACGGGTTTCCGCGTAGCTCACCGGGCAATATCTCAAGAAATGTTCTCATAGGGAATTGTTCGGCCGTTTCACTATCGTGCATGGTAGTTTCGCGAAGGGTGTTTGAGTCTTGCGGGGGCTTTGACACCTCGGTGCCGTGCGATTTGATGGACGTAGATCTCTGCTTCCGTTTTAGAGAAACGGGAAGGCGGATCGTCGTCGTTCCGGATGTGGAGTTTGTTCGTCGAGGGAAGCAGGCCGTCAGGAAGGTAGCGGACGCCGAACTGAAACGGTTCCGCCAGCGATGGTCTAAATACAGCGAGCGCGACCCCTTCTGCAATCCGAATCTAAAACGTGACGGAAGCTTCGAGATCGACGTGTGAACTAAATTCGCCGGCCGATCGCGAACAGCTTGATAAGCGCGACACCAGCGATGAATCCACCGATGTGTGCGGCATACGCGACGCCGCCAGTACCGGCCGGTGTCAGGTAACCGACGATGAGCTGATAGGCGATCCAAATACCGATGGCGACAAACGCCGGGACAGTCGTTAGAAAATTAAAAATGATCGCCCGCACCTGCCGCTGCGGAAATAGAAGAATGTAGCCGCCCAGTATGCCGGAGATCGCGCCAGACGCGCCCAGCATGGGGATTATCGAATCGGTATCCATGATGATCTGTGCAAAGGCTGCGGCGAGACCACAAACGATGTAGAACGCTGCGAAGCGAATGTGCCCAAGCAGGTTTTCAAGATTGTCACCAAAGATCCAGAGGAAGAGCATGTTGCCGAAGATGTGCATGATGTCGCCATGCATGAACATCGAGCTTAGAAAATTGAAATAGACGGGAAGCGGCGTCGGAAAATGCCTAACCTCTCCGGTATTGCCGAATGAATCGCGAACGACCTGAACGCCCGAAATGTCGATCCCAGTCGTAACCTCGCGCGGCACCAGCGAAAATGCATAGCTGAATGCGTCGTTCCCGCCGAGGCCCTGCAGCAGTACGAACACCAGAATATTTATGCCGATGAAAATGTAGTTAACTACCGGAGTGATGGTCCGGTCCGAGTTGTCATCACCGATCGGGAACATGGCTTAAACCTCCGCGTATGTTATCAGGACACCACCGACAACCTTTGCAAGCACCGTGCACATACTTCAGTTGACAGTTGATTGTTGAAAGTGGATAGTTCGTCCCGTCTAGGCCAGAAGTTCAACGTACGCTTTGAAACTGTCAACTATCAACTGTCAACTTTCACCCGATTCCCACATCCTCCCGGACCTTCAGCAGTTCATATCCCTCGCTTCTGGCGACGAAAGTCGCGGCGGTAATATCACCCACAACATTCAGCGTTGTGCGGCACATATCGAGAATGCGGTCGACGCCGAGGATGATCGCGATCAGCGCCGGATCGATGCCGATCATGAACAGGATCCCGATTATGAACGGGATGGAACCGCTCGGAACGCCTGCAGTACCGATTCCGCCAAGAATTGCGAGATACACGACCATGAGCTGTAGCGAAAGCGTGAGATCGACGCCTGCAAGCTGCGCCAGGAAAAGTACCGTTACACCCTCATACAACGCTGTGCCGTTCTGGTTTGCAGTCGCTCCTACGGTCAACACAAAGCTGTTGATCTCTTTAGGAACACCGAGGTTTTCATGCGACACGCGAAGGGCGGTGGGGAGTGTCGCGTTCGAGGAACTGGTTGAGAACGCCGTCAGGATCACGGTCTGGACGCGTCTGAAAAACTCGAGCGGATTGATACGCGAAAGGAACCAGATCGAGAGTGAATACACGCCGAAGAAATGTATCGAAAGTCCAAGCAGGACGGTTATGACAAACCACCCCAGTGACTGTAGAAGTTCCAAACCGAATTGGGCGATGTTATTGAACAGCAGGCACGCCACCGCATACGGCGCAAACTTCATCACGATGTCGATGATCTTGGCGGTGATCGCGAACAATGATTCCATCACCCCGACAAACGGTGCCGAGACCGGCGAAGGCAGCAAAGTGATCGCGATCCCGATGATCAGTGCGAAGAACATGATGTGCAGCATGTTTGGGCTTGGGCCGGAGATGGAATTGAAAACGTTGCTCGGCACTACCGTCTTCACGGCTTGCATCAGGGCGGAGTCTGATTTTGCAGCCTCCATGCTTTTACGCTGTGCCTCGGTTGCCGCCGTCGCAGATGTGCTGAACTCAGCCTTTAACGCGGCAGCCGTATCCTCGCTTATCCGCTCCCCGGGCCGAATGGTGTTCGCCAATCCCAAACCGATCACAACCGAGATGGCTGAAAGGATCAGCGTGTAGGCAAACGACTTAAAACCGATGCGGCCCAGTTTGCGGATATCACCGATTCCCGCGACACCGACGACGAGCGACGAGAACACAAGCGGCACCACGATCATCAACAGCAGGTTGAGAAAGAGCTGTCCAATGGGCCGCGTAAAATTCTCAACGGTCCAGACCAGCCACCCGTTGTCGCCGCCGAGCGTCCGGTTGGCAAGCAGCCCCCCGATCACGCCTACGGCAAGACCAATAAAGATCTTGGTATGCAGCCGCACGCCCTTTGGTTTGTCCGGCGTTTCATCGTCCAGATCGGTTGATAGCTCGCGTTCGTAATCGTCGGCAGGAATTCGGTCCTTATCGTTTTCGGCCATAGATTGATGGGTTCCTCAACTTGATCGTCGGAATGGGAATAGCGTGCGTTTGCGAGAGTTTAGCAAAAGTTTGCGGCGTTGGGTATCATTTACTCGAGTGATATACGTAAGCTCTGATCTTCGCAGATAGACTAGTCAGCTTTCCGCGTGATATTCCGTGCCTTCCGCGTATTCCGTGGTTCCTGATCAAAAGGCGTGAAGATTTGCAGCGAGGCGTAGAAAGCTCGCAGGATTGCTCATCGCTCCCGCAAATTCGTTGACAATGTTTCAGTCCATCCATTTCAGTTCGAAAGGACGCGCGACGACGAACGCTTCAAGACCCGAAGTGCTTGCCCGGCTTCGCGAGATAGTCGGCGACGAGAATGTTGTCGTCGATCCCGAGAAAGTTGAGCCTTACGGGGCCGACGCGGTGAAAGAAAAATTTCCGCCCGAGGCCGTCGTGTTTCCCGAGTCGACCGCTGAGATGGTCGAGATACTCAAGCTTGCAAACGAGGTGGTCTTTCCGGTCACTGCTCGTGGCGGCGGAGTCGGTTACACGGGCGGTGCGGTCCCGGTCGACGGCGGCATCGTCATCGGCACCGACCGTATGAAGAAGATCATCGAGATCAATGTCGACGACCTCTACGTCATCTGCCAGCCAGGCATCACGACATTCGAATTGCAGCAGGCGGTCGCCGAGAAAGGCCTGCTCTTCGCACCGGACCCCGCGTCCTACAAGGATTCATTCATCGGCGGCAATATCGCCGAGAATGCCGGCGGGATGCGGACGCCGAAGTACGGCGTGACGAAGCATCACGTGCTCGGATTGGAAGTCGTCACAGCGACCGGCGAGATCATTCGCACCGGCGGCAAAACCGTGAAGAACGTTGTCGGATTTGATCTCACCGGCTTGATGTGCGGCTCCGAGGGCATGCTTGGGATCATCACCGAGGCGACGCTGAAACTTCTTCCGATGCCCGAGGCTACATCGACCGTGCGTGCCAACTTTCATTCGATGGAAGCCGCGTGCAAAGTACTGACAAAGTTCACGCCCGAAGGATTGTTGCCGATGGCGATGGAAGTCATCGACAAATATTGCGTTGCTGCGGTCGAAGAGAGTTTTGCATTCGGCCTTTCGAAAGAGGCGGAAGCGATACTGATCGTCGCCGTCGATGGTTCGAGAGAAGAGGTCGAGAAGAACGCAAAGATGATCGAGCGGATAATCCGTGAGAACGGCGGCTTTGACATTCTGCGTGCAAAAACCAAAGAGGAGGAAGACAAGCTCTGGGATGTTCGCCGTGCGATCTCGCCGTCATTGATGAAGTACGGGACGTTGAAGATAAACGAGGACGTTGTCGTGCCGCGTTCAAAGGTGCCGGAGCTTGTCGCACGTATTGAAGAGATAGGACGTAAGCACGACACGTTCGTCGCCAACTTCGGACACGCCGGCGACGGTAATATCCACGTCAACTTCGTCGTCGACCGCGAAGACGCGGACGCAGTCGCCCGAGCACGGCAGTGCGTATCGGAAACGTTTCAGCTCTCGGTCGATCTCGGGGGAACGATCTCTGGTGAACACGGCATTGGTTACGTGAAATCCCAGTACATGCACTACGCCATCGACAAACCAACCCTCGAGATAATGAAGGGGATCAAGAGAGTGTTCGATCCGAACGGTATCTTGAATCCCGGAAAGATGTTTGTTTGAGTTAGATTCGACTCTTTCCTCTCTTTGCTATTTTCTTCTTTGCGTCTTTGCGTCTTTGCGACTTTGCGGGAACCCATTTGTTAGGGTATGAGGTACATTAGTTCACGCCGGTTGGTTCCCGCAAAGTCGCAAAGACGCAAAGAAGAAAATAGCAAAGAAGAAGGCTGGAAACCGTGTGAGACGGGTCCGCGTATAACGCAGTCATATGATCAAATCACTTTTTGCAATCCTTCTGTTGAGCCTTTGCTTTGTCTTTCCGGCCCATGCGCAGAAGAAGACCATAATCCTCGTCCGTCACGCTGAGAAGGTTGACGCTAGTCAGGACCCGGAACTCTCAACCGAGGGTAAGCAGCGAGCCGAGCGCCTGATGCGGATCGTCAGGAAGTACAAGCCGGGGGCGATCTACTCGACGGACTTCAAACGCACGCGTGAAACGGCGGCTCCGATCGCAGTCCGCCGGAAGCTGCAGATCCAAACCTACGATCCGCGTAAGCCGGACGAACTTGTCGACGCGATCATGAAAAGCAACACGAAGCGTTTCATGATCGTCGGGCACAGCAACACGGTGCCAGGTCTCGCCAATTTGATAGGGAAGAAAGAGTTGTTCAAGAATCTCGATGATTCCGAGTACGGAGTGATCTGGATAGTCAGGATCAAGGACGGACAGGTTCGAAAAACCGAGATCTTGCCTTATTGAGTCGGGTGAGTCCGGTGAGTCTATCGAGTCGGTGAGTCTGGCGAGTCGACGTGTCCGGAAGTGTTTCATGATGTTTCGTGTGGTTCGTGTGTTTCGTAGTTAGATCGTTTATGCATCGCTCGGGGTGAGAGGTCGCAAAGGGAGATAACCACTAAACACACGAACCACACTAGACAACACGAAAAATACGAAACAGCCGACCCGACACGATCAAACGAAACATCGCGAAACATACGAAACGGCCGACACGACAATCACAAGGACGAGCACCAAATAAAATGAAATTATTCACGATCCTATTTGCGTTAGTACTTCTGATTTCAACCGCGGCCGTCGGCCAGTCAGAACCCGCTGATGTCATCTTTTGGAAAGAACTCCAGAAACTCTGCGGCAAGGCGTTCACGGGATCGGTCGCCGCCGCTCCGGCCGATGACACGACGTTCCAAGACAAGGCGCTCGTGATGCACGTGCGTGCGTGCGAGGCGGACAGGATCCGCATTCCGTTCTTTGTCGGAGACGACCGCTCGCGAACCTGGGTGCTTACGCGCAAGGGCGACCGCATCGAGCTACGTCACGATCATCGTCACGCCGATGGTAAACCTGACGCCGTCACGATGTACGGCGGATGGACGACCAGCAGAGGGTTGCCAACGCGCCAGATGTTTCCGGCCGATCAGCAAACCGTCAATGTGATCGCCGCCGCCGCGACGAATGTCTGGTGGATCGACCTGTCGCCGGGCGAAAGTTTCTCCTACAATCTTCGTAGGCTGGGATCGGAGCGCTACTTCAGTATCAGTTTCGACCTCAAGACAACGACAAAAGCACCAGCGGCACCGTGGGGGTGGAAAGACTGATCGTTGATTGGAAGGCCTTCTTGTTTTTGCTTCCTTTCGTGAAGTTTCGTGTGATTCGTGGTTGTGGCTGCAGGCAAAACTTAATTTCCCACGAGGATACAAAGAAGACTAATCACGAAACACACACGAACTCACACGAAACTTCACGAAATACTCGACCTGCGATAGAGGCAAAAATAAAAAGCGGCGGTTCGGAACCGCCGCTTAATTCACCGTTCACACTTCACCTACTTCGTCCCGCTCTTCGCGAAATAACCTTGCCGGTGCGTTAATCTGACTTTCTGTTTTTCGAGCTCGGGATTTACGAGCTGGATCTCAATCTTCCGATAGGTGCCGTCGAGTGCCCGATTCGTCGGTTCGTACGCTATCAGATACTGCGAACGCATCTCGTCCTGGATCTGTCGAAACGCCTGACGAAGCTCATTCTCGTCCCTCGGGAAATATGCTCGTCCGCCCGTCCGTTCGGATATCTTTTTCAATGCACCTTCGTCCACGCCGTCGTAAAAATTATCGCCAATGCCGATCGAATAAATAACGGCCTCCGCACGCTGCGCGGCCATGACTGCCTCGTCCAGTTTTTTCTTACTGAACGTGTCGTAGCCATCGGACAAGAGAATGATCGCACGTCGTGTCTTTTCGGGTGCCGGTCCGAGAACATCCGACGACGTGACCCATATCGAATCCCAGATCGCCGTCGACCCTTGGACCTGCTGATTCGTTCCCGAGATCGGCGGAGTTCCGGGGACACGTCCGCTGTTGGCGACAACACCACCGCCAAGATAGCCCGAGGGCGGAACGAACTGTACACGCTCGATCGCTCGCCGCAGGCGGGGGATATTGTTCGTCATCCCCTGTTCGAGCGTGGATTCGCCCGTGAACGAGATGACGGAGACCTCGTCTTTCGCCGGCCGGATCACGGCTTCAAGGAATGAGATCGCCGCCGCCTTTTCTTCCGGCAGAGTACGTTCCTGCGAGGCACTTGTATCGATGAGAATCGCGAGACTTAACGGCAGGTCAACCTGTCTTGAAAATGCAGAGATCGTTTGTGCGTTGCCGTTTTCCAGAATGCGCACATCTTCAGGTTTGAGATTCAGGATCAGCTTGCGATTTCTGTCCTGAGCGGTGAAAAGGACGTTAACGGATTCGGTCTCGACCTTTACAACCTCAGTCTCTTCTTCGATAGGCGGTGTCGGACTCGGTGCCGGTGCTTTCGGTTCGGGCACCTGCTGCGCCCTTGCGAGATCGCCGCCGAATACCCCAAAGCCGACGAAACTCAACGCCAATAGCAAAACAGAAATACCGCTTCTTGTTAACATCTTAAACTCCCCGCTTGCCTACTTCAGACTATCCTTGACCGCGCGATAGCTAGTCTTGGTCCGCAGCTTATACTTCTTGGTCCTGGACGGATCCGTGAAACGTACCTCGATCTTCCGTTCGCGGCCATCGTAATTCTGGTTCGCCGGTCGGTACGTAATGATGTATTGCGAACGAAGCTCCTGCGAGATCTTCGTGAACGCTCGTTCCAGCTCGAGCATGTCACCAGTGAAGAAGGCCTGTCCCCCCGTTTCCTCGCACAGACGTGTCAGAAACTTGTCGCCCTTGTCCTTAACGGTTCCCGCCTCAACGCCGGGAACGGTTCCGAGAAAACCGGCCTTGGTCGAGATGCCGAAGATTGTCGTCTCGGTACGCTGGGCTATGTCGATCGCATCCTTCAGCTCAGCGCGGCTGAACGTGTCGTCACCATCGGTGATGATCACGATCACACGGCGGCCAGGCACGTTACGCAGTTTCTCATCGGAGAACTGCCAGACCGCATCGTACATCGCCGTCTGCGATCCCGGCTTCTTGACCCCATCCACGGCTTTGCGAAGATCATCAAGCTCGCTCGTGAAATCCTGCCGCAGGTTCACCTCGTTATCGAATGTCATGAATGCGGCCTTGTCCTTTCGCAAACGCATCACGGTGTGGATGAAATTTATCGCAGCCTCTTTAGAAAACTTCAGCTTGCCCGCAGCGGATGGCGATGTATCCATCAAAACACCCACGTAGACCGGCGGATTTGTTTTTTCATCCGTGAAGAATGTGACTTCCTGCTGGACCCCGTCTTCGAAGACCGCGAAATCTCTTTGTGTCAGACCCGGGACTAGTTCCTTATCCAGCGTCACGGTAACCGGCAGGCGAACCTCGAAGGTCTTCAGCTGACCGCCCTCATCGTCCACCGGTGGCGTCGGCCGCGGCGTCTGGGCGAGCGCAGACCCGCCAAACACCAAGAATGCAAGAAAAACCGGAAAGAATCGGATACGCAAAAACCTGTTCATAAATCTTGTAGGAATTTCACGAAAGACGCAGCTTTTACGATGCGTCGGGGTACTTGATTGTTGCCCATCAGAGCAAGGGACGAGTATATCAAAAGTTCAGAGTGCAAGCTTTAGCTCGTTCGGCTTAGCGACGTAAGAAAACAAGCTAAAGCTTGCACTCTGAACGTCGTTTGTGGCTTTCTAATTCACAATGAATACAAATATCTTCAGGGAATACGACATCCGCGGCATAGTCGGTGATCATTTGACCGACGAGACCGTAGCGATACTCGGACGGGCGATCGGGACATTCTTCGCACAGAACGGGGCAAAACGCATCGCCATCGGCTACGACGCACGGAAAAGCTCTCCGGCATTCTCCGATCTGCTGACCAGAGGTTTCAACGCGAGCGGCCTCGATGTCGTGCTCATCGGAATGGTCCCGACGCCGGTCCTTTATCACACGGTCTTTACGAAAAATGTCGATGGCGGTGTCATGATCACCGGATCGCACAATCCGCCGGACCACAACGGGTTTAAGATCTGTCTCGGCAAATCAACGCTCTTCGGATCGCAGATACAGGAGATCAAAGAGATCGCGGTCTCGGGTGAATTTATCAACGGTGAAGGCTCGATTGAAACGATCGCAGTGCTTGATGACTATTGCAGTGACATTGTCTCGCGGCTAGAGATGGGACCCCGGCGGCTAAAGGCTGTCGTCGATGCCGGCAACGGGATGGGTGGCGTGACCGGGGTTCCCGTTTATAAGGCCCTCGGAGTCGATCTGATCGAGATGTTCACCGAGCCAGACTCGAGTTTTCCGAATCATCATCCCGATCCCACCGTCACGGAAAATCTGCAAGACGTCATCCGGGCCGTTCATGATCACAAGGCCGACATCGGATTAGCTTTCGACGGCGATGGCGATCGCATCGGCGTCGTTGACGAAGCCGGCCGGATCATCTGGGGTGATGAGCTGATGATCCTGCTTTCGCGTTCGATACTCGTCGACAACCCGGGTGCGACGATCATTGCCGAGGTGAAATGCTCGCAGAATCTATTCGACGATATCAGGAAACACGGCGGAGTCCCGGTGATGTGGAAGGCTGGCCACTCATTGATCAAGGCGAAGATGAAAGAGACGAGCGCTGCACTCGCGGGTGAGATGAGCGGCCATATTTTTTTCGCCGACCGCTTTTACGGTTTCGATGACGCGACGTACGCCGGTGGACGCGTGCTTGAGATCCTTTCAAAAACCGGGCAGCCGCTCTCCGCCCTGCTGGCCGACATACCGCCGACGTTCTCCACACCCGAGCTTCGTATCAATTGCTCTGACGTTAAGAAGTTCCAGGTCGTCGCCGCGATCGCAGAACATTTTGCCGCGACAAACGAAGTGATCACGATCGACGGCGCCCGCATCTTGTTCGAACACGGCTGGGGCCTAGTGCGTGCATCCAACACGCAGGAGATCCTAGTGCTGAGATTCGAGGCAGACTCGTCCGAGCATCTGAATGAGATCCGAGCGATCGTGGAGCAGGAAGTTAAGAAACTTATCGAGCAAATCTGACTTCGGTTCTGCTCTGCGGGCTTCGCGAGCTCTGCGTGAGCTGTCCGTACTTTCTAGTAGAGGTGGATTTTTCACGCAGAGCTCGCGAAGCCCGCAGAGCAGAACCGGAAAACTCCAGCACATAAGCTCTCAAGATCCAATCCAGCCCGCATCGATGGCACCGCTCTTGCACTGAAATCAACGGTCGTGAACGAAAACCAAACGGACGGTGATTTTGTGAGAACGGCAGTAGCAAAACGGAGAATTATTTCGAGCGGAGCGGAAAAGGCACGTCGGAAGTTTCTCCGCTTTTTTCCTAGGGGTTTTTCGGATGAGAAATACTTTGCGTGGGAACGGGGTTATAAGTGGCGAGCGCATGAGCGTTGGGAGGAATCTCTCTCGCGTCCGGTCTTACGCCGTCTGCTGAACGAAGATGAGTTTGTGGAGATCGCCGCGCGAGCGCTTAAATCGCTGTCGGGGACGAATTTGATCTTCTCGTTCGAAAGCATGGCACTCCGAGATGGCCTCAGGTCGGCAAGCGGTGCGAGGCGCTTCTCGGAGGGCCTCTACGAACTGCTCCACGGGCGCGGTGCATTGCCTCGGCGTTTCGATGACTGGTGCGAGACGATCGCATCGCTTCCGAAAAAACAGTCACGAGTTTTGACGCACCCGGTCGTGACCGTTTTCGGTTTCCTGGCCCAGCCCGCCACACACATTTTTTTCAAGCCGACCGTGACGCGAACTGCCGCCGAACGCTATGGATTCGATCTCCCGTACGCGTCGCGACCGTCATGGGAGATCTATAGCAGTGTTCTCGAATTTGCCTCCGTCGTCGCAGCCGACCTGCGAGATCTGAAGCCGAAAGACATGATCGACATCCAATCGTTTATCTGGGTGACCGGCTCGGCGGAGTATGAGTGAAGCGACTTATCGATGGCTTCGGACCCGCGGTTTTGAAATCCCTGCATCTGTAGACTTTCTGGATATCGAATAAGATTGGCACTTTCCTTTATCTAAACACGTTTCTATTAGACAAACAGCGTTCGGGCGCCAATCCGACGCTAGAGAGACCGTTTGGAGGAGGAATATGCTTTTCAGGCCGCACAAGATTATTTCCAGCGTTACGTTCTGGGTATCGATGTTCGCAGCGTTCGTTATCCTTCACAGCATCTGGGCGCTCACGCATTGAGCCGGCTCATTCGTTCGCGGGACTTGGCTGCAAATCAGTAGGATGATCGCGCCTTCCGCTCAGATACTGGAATAACCTCCACCCCAGATACGAGGCCGCCGCAACGCCGAATATCAGCCATGTCAGGCTGATAAGCAGGTCGGCCGTATCCTGAACGCGATCGCTGAAATAAATGCCGAGCATGACGTAGATCAGTACCCATAGGGTCTCGCCGAGGACACCGACGACCGTGAATAAGATCCATGAGTAGCGAACCGAACCGCAGATAAGATTCAGCCACGGCCCGATCGGCGTGACCAGCCAGCGGCTGAAGAACAGCGCCATCACACCCCACCGGTTCAACGATCTCTCTGCCTGCTCAAGGACTTTTCGGCCGCCGTATCGTCCGGTGATCCTCTCGACAAGGGGGCGGCCGCCGTGCCGGCCGAGAAAATACCCGAGTTGATCACCCGCCGTCGCACCCAGACTTCCTGCAGTCAGTACCTGCCAAAATTCGATCTCGCCGATACCGACGACCGCGCCTGCGACAAGCATCAGCAGCTTTACAGGCATCGGAACTCCGAACGCGGACGCACCGAGAACAAAGAAAAGAACCGGCGGTCCGTAGAGCGCGAACCATTCGAGGACCAGATCGGTCATCGATTCGCCCCCGGGTTCGGACGATCCGCACGAAATTCGGCGATCGCTTTTTCAAGGTCGGATTTCAGTTCATCGAAACTCCGGCCCTGGTCCTCGGCTATCTTGCTCAGCGGGCGTCGATCGGGGACATCCGGCGGTAAGCCGATCGCGGTTTGCAGGACCGGCGGCGGGACGTGATACGAATTGGCGACCCAGCCAACGCGCATCCAGCCTGCGATCGGCTCGTCACGATGCTGCCGCCAATACTCTGCGCGTTGGTATGTGCGGTATGCGAAGAATAACGTGACAACGAGAGCGACGATGAATGCAATGAGGACAAGCCGCTGGGCTCGGCTGAATCCCTTTATTTTTTGGAGGATGCTCGTTGACACCGTAGATATTCTAATACGGAAGGCGATACATCCCTGACCGGAATTCCGCGTAATAGACTTCCTCGCACGCATTCATACGGAGTTTGGAATCATGAAAAAAATTCGCGGCTGTGCCGCCCGATGAGCGGAAAGCCTCCGGCTTTACGTCAGACTCCCAAAAAATAAAGGAGGCTACGCCTCCCAATCATCTCCGCCAATCTATTTGATCCATATCCATTCTCAACGGCTCGTTCTCGATCGGCCGCCGATTCCATATGCGCGAACTCGAATAAAGGTAATTATCCGGATGCTCCACTAGCCCCGCCTTAACCGGATTCTGATGGATATAATTCACCTTCTGCATAAGCATCGACTCGCTAGTTACCAAAAAAGTGTCAGGATGATGTTCCCAAACTGAGTATTTGTATCCGCGCTTCTTTTCGAACATTTTCAGCTTCTCAAGAGACGGGCTCGCAGTCGATTTCAGATGATCAAGGATTCGTTTTGCTGAGATACCGTTGAGGAATCGCAGTGTGTCGGAAGGCTCGCGGCTGCTGTCAGTAATGCTGTGATAGTGGTCGAGCATGATCACATACGCGAAGATCAGAAAACTAGCGGACCGTCTCGCTTCATCGAGAGCGTCGGCCATTATCTTTTTGAGTTTATCTGCTTGGAAGATCGGCAAGCGGTCGTGCGCGACCGAAGTGAAGTAATAGAAGGGAGTATCTATTGAAATTCGCACTCAGAAGATTCTATGCCTGGCCGGGTGCGGAAATCCTTAGCTGTTCTAAATTCGGAGGCGTAGCCTCCCTATGTTTAGAGAGACTCGCCGGAAAGGCAAAGCCTTTCCGCTCATCGGGCGGCGGAGCCGCAAGAATATTTAGGATCACCGCTAAATCTTTCCGCTCATCGGGCGGTGGAGCCGCCATAGCCGGCGCTATTTAGGGTGGGCTCAACGGTGACGTAATTAGAATGGTCTCTGTTTTGGTTTGGCTGCAGAGCCCGCAGTAGGTTTCGATTTCGACGGTGATGGTATAGGTTCCAGGTTTAACACCGCCCAGGTTCCAAACGACGTCCGGACCGTCACCAATAATCCTGCCCGCTGAAACTGTATATCTATAACCCAGCGTCTCGTGATCCAAGGACTTGGCGACAGCTTTGACCAAGATGTCTCTGTTAACCTCGCGGGGTTCAATCTTAAGTCTGCTTAGTATCAAGTCCGGTATCAAGGGGGCGTACTCAGTGAGCTCTTTTCTTCTCTCCTCTAATTGCACGTCTCCGAACACTCCTTTCCGGTCAAACGTCTTCGCATTCTTGGTTTTGCAAAGTGGGACACCGCTTGTATCCTTCGGGAATATCCAAATCCGTTCCACTTCGTTCCGATCTACTTCAAGGGCAATGCCAAGCTTCTTCGACTGATAAAAATACGAGTCTGAGCGATTGATGTAGGCGCGTTCCTTCTTGAAACCCGAAAGATCTAGACCGAGGTCTTTAAGGCTCACTGGTATCCTGGGGTCGATCTCGATGGACACTGTTTTCCACTCAGAGACGTTCCAAATCTCGTCTTCCGTTGAACAGTTTCCAGCCGCATATGAGACCTTCAACAACAAGGCAGTTTTCCAGAATTGTTGAGAACGATCAGCTTCGTTTAGTTTGCCGGCTTTGAAGTCGGAGAGAATGCCAACGATATCAAAACGGTCATGTTCGAGAAGCTTTATTTCGTTCAGCCGATCGAATGCGGGTACCATCGATTGTGAAAATGCGGTAGCACTTAGGGAGAGTACAAACAAGAGGATTTTCACTAACAGTATCATCTTCGCCTAGACTAGCATTTTAACTCTCATTAACCTTCAACACCGCCAGAAAAGCCTCCTGCGGGATCTCGACGCGGCCGACTTTCTTCATCCGCTTTTTTCCCTCTTTCTGCTTTTCGAGCAGCTTGCGTTTGCGCGAGATGTCGCCGCCGTAGCATTTGGCGATGACGTTTTTGCCCATCGCTTTTACGGTTTCGCGGGCGATGACCTTGTTGCCGATGGCGGCCTGGATGGCGACTTCGAACATCTGTCGCGGGATCAGCTCTTTCATCTTCGCCGTCAGCAGACGCCCTTTTGCCGTTGCCGTATCGCTATGCAGGATCAGCGAGAGCGCATCGACCGGTTCACCCGAGACGAGTATGTCGAGCTTCACGAGCTTGCTCGCCTGATAACCCGACAGATGATAGTCGAGCGACGCGTAGCCGCGTGACACTGACTTTAGTCGATCATAAAAATCGAGAACGATCTCATTCAGCGGCAACTCGTATACGAGCATCACACGGTCCTTC
>DASUSJ010000106.1:0-28833 GCA_036375155.1 Pyrinomonadaceae bacterium | reverse complement strand
CCTCGACGACCTCAGTCTGGAAGAGGACGAGGTTTACGACGACAGCGTCCAACCCGGGTTAGTCGATGTAGTTGAAGAGGATGATTTTTAAAGATCGCCTTTAGTTCGAACTGAAAAAGCTGCCTGAGATCAGGCAGCTTTTTTTCTTGCGAAAGGATATTCGCGTTTACCAGATCGCACATGCGTTTTCGCGGACCATCGGCTGTCCCGCTTTGCAGCCAAACGCTTTGGCGAACTGCGGCATGTTCGAGAGAGGACCGTTCACGCGCCAGCGCGGGAGTGAGTGTGGACCGTTCTTCGCCTGCAGGATCTCCGCCGCGGTCGTGTACTTCGACGCCCAGACCTGCGCCCATCCGAGGAAGAAGCGCTGTTCGGGTGTGAACCCGTCGATGTTTGCCGGACGAGGCTTGCCTTCCATCGATTTCATGAGGGCATCATAGGCAATATTCAATCCCGCGAAGTCGCCGATGTTTTCACCGAGGGCAAGTTTCCCGACCATGAAGATACCGGGCTGGACTTCGTAAGCATCCCACTGTTTGACCACGCACGATGCACGTTCTTCGAACAGCTTGCGATCCTCGGCCGTCCACCACATCTTCAGATTGCCTTCGGCGTCGAACCGGCTTCCCGAGTCATCAAAACCGTGACTGATCTCGTGTCCAATGACCCCACCGATAGCCCCGTAGTTGATCGGGTCGTCGGCTTCGAAATTGAAGAATGGCGGCTGAAGGATTCCGGCCGGAAAAGTGATGTCGTTATTGATACTCGAGTACGAGGCATTTACGGTTGTCGGAGAATAGGGCCACCGGGTCTTATCGCGCGGCTTGCCGAGATCCTCGAAATTTCGCCGGGTCTGGAACTGGATCGCCTTCATCACATTTCCGACATAGGACTTGTCATCGATCGTCAGGCCCTTATAGCCCCGAAGCTTGTCGGGGTAGCCGATCTTCCGCTTGAAGCTCGCTAGTTTTGCATGAGCTTCCTTCTTAGTCGCCTCACTCATCCAGTCGAGCTTGTTGATGCGCTCCTTCATAGCGGCAAGCAAGTTATCGATCATCTCGTTCATCCGCGCTTTTGCCTCCGGCTTGAACGCACGACGAGCGTATTCCATACCGAGAGCCTCGCCGAGATTTCCGTCGGTCGACTGTACGCATCGCTTCCACCGGGGCTGCGGCTCCTTCTGTCCGGCGAGATACCGCCCGAAGAAATTGAAGTTCTCATCGAAGTAAGCTTTCGAAAGGAATGGAGCCGCACTATTGATCGTCATCCAGCGCAGATAGGTCTTCCAACTCTCCACAGGCACGTCCTTAAGCATTGCGTTCACTTCTGTAAAAAACTTCGGCGGCGCGATGTTCATCTCTGTTACTGACGGCACTGACCGGGCCGCCATATACTGCGTCCATGAAAACTCCGGCGTCAATTCGGAAGCGGCCGTAACTGTGACCTTGTTGTAGTTGTTGTCCGGATTACGCCGTTCCACCGGAGTGAGCGATGCTTTTGCCAACCGGGTCTGAAATTCCATGACCGTCGCGGCATTCGCCGCCGCCGTCTCCGGCGAGTCACCCAGGAGCTTGAACATGTTCGTCATGTGTTCGACGAACTTCGCTCGGGTCTCGATCGACTTCTCATCGGTGTTCGTGTAGTAATCGCGGTTCGGGAGTGAGATTCCAGCCTGCCCTGCGTTGATCAGCACAGCGTTCGAATTCTTAAGGTCGGCTCCCGCACCGAAGCTGAAAACTGCCGGCAGGCCGACACTGTGAAGCGCGGCGATCTGTCGTTCGACGTCATCCGCGGTCTTTATAGCAGCGATCTGGTCGAGATAAGGTTTTACGGGTGTTAGCCCCGCCCGCTCGATCGCTTCCTCGTCCATGCATGATGCGTAAAAGTCTCCAATCAGCTGAGCATCACTACCGGCGGGGGATTTCTTCTTTGCCGAGGCTTCGAGGACCTCTTTAAGCATTGTGTTGTTGTTATTCGCGAGGATGTTGAAACTGCCCCACCGGGATTCCGATGCCGGGATCTCGGTCGTCTTCAGCCATGTGCCGTTCGCAAACTGGAAGAAGTCATTGCAGGCGTCGGCCGAGGTGTCCATACGCTTCGTATCGAAACCTTTGCTCTGCGCAAAAGTCGTGAAACAAAGCGAAAACAAAACCGTCATGGCCGTCGCAAATCGAAAGAAAGTCTTGTGCATTACTTTGTGCTCCTTAGAAAACTGTCTGCTGTAGTCGGTACCTCCAGTTTAGACTGCTGCTTACTACAGGGTAAAGTTTCGTGTGACAAGCTGAATATGCGAGGGACAGAAGGCCGAATCCCTTTATTGGGGACTAAATGACTGGGATGAATCTCTCTCGGACACGTTGTCGCAATTCGGAAGCAAGTTGTTTGCGATCGGCGTTAACGACACTTTCGTCTCCGAAATCCAGTATTGCGGTGAAGCGCCTGAGGGTGAAGAGGCGAAACAGGTGATTGACGAACGATATATCCTCCCACCAGCAGATCATTCTGCTCGCGGGAGGTTCACCTTCCGGCGTCCGGTAGCTGATCGACGCGTAGGACACCGGCAGGTCGGTCTTGGCGGCGAACTCGAGAAAAGAAGAATTAAATGGCAAGATGTCCTCGCCCTTCGTGCTGGTTCCCTCTGGAAAGACGATGACGCCTTCGCCTTCGTTAAGCTTCTGGATTATCTCGGCGCCGGCACGCGGAATATCGCGACGGTTCTTGCGGTCGATGAAGATGACTCCCATATCGCGGACGATCCTTCCCGCGACGGGCCACTCGCTAACCTCGACCTTCGCAACGAAAACACCCTCGACGGTTGCACGCAGAGCAGCAATATCAACGTAGCCGAGATGATTTGAAACCAGAAAGAACGGAGGCGTGGGCGGAACGCCGATAACTTCTATATCCATCCCCGCTATCCGGGCAAAACTCTTCGTCCACCATCCGAACGCGAGTTGTCGCCAATAGACCTTGTTCGGAATAAAGAATGAAAGCGCGAACCAGAGTGAGTACAGGGCGAGGGTCACTAAGACGAAAAGGACGAACCGGATTGTTGCTCGGGCATATTTCATTGAGGGGAAACAGCGACCGCTTTCACGGACAATAAACTTATCGATCTCTGCTCAACGTTTGTGAGATTGTATCGCAGCGAAACGGGCAACGCCAAAGCTTTGCGATTTCGCGTCGTATCGTAATTTGTGTTGCTGGTCGGACGGATCTTTTCATCTTTTTTCCCCTGCGTCCTCAGCGGGCTCTGCATGAGATTCTTCTTTTTTCTCACGCAAAGCTCGCAAAGCCCGCCAAGCAAGCCCAAATTCGAAGCCAACACACATTTGGCAACTGCCCGCTTCGAAACACCGAATCCAGTACTGTCCTAATTTTGCGGTCGGACGGTCTTTTATCTGTCTACCTCTGCGTCCTCAGCGGGCTCTGCATGAGATTCTTCTTTTTTCTCACGCAAAGCTCGCAAAGCCCGCCAAGCAAAACCAAATACGAAAAGGCCAAACCCATTAGAGCAGCGTCCAATCACTTCCGACTTCCGGAATTCATATGAGAAGTGTCACTGATGTTGATCAGCCGTGATACAGCTCGGCGATCTCATCTTTTAATTCGGCGGGGAAGCAGATCCTATGGATACGATATTCCGCCTGAAGGCCGCGGACCGCGCTGCTGACCTCCGATATCTCACGAATCTGCGGGTGGGAAAATCCATCTTCGACATAGATCAGGTTCTTCGGCTTCGAACGATCGCTTGTATAAAAATAGTGCGGAACATCACCTGCTTTGTCTTCGACGAAATAGTATTCGGGATCGAAGCCACGGTTCTCCACAAGACGTCGAGATTCAAGCACGAATTGCTCCCTCTCGCCCTCCGGCATGTCGAGATCGAACGCCTTGAACAGACGTCGATCCAGGAAGCGCCTCGCGAGATCCGCGAGGATCGTGTCGCTCGATCGCTGCCACTGTTTTATGTAATAGATGACGTCGTTATCGTCGAGCTCGAGATGCTCTTTCAGTGTTAACTTCTTTCCGCTAAGGATCTTTTCGAACGCCGTTCCGGGTGCGTGCCAAAGCGGCTGACCGCCTCCAAAAAGCTTCAGTGCCCGTCGGAGCAGTGATTGTAGGATCGTCTCTGCGGCGCGAAGTGTGCGGTGAAAGTAAACCTGTCGAAACATGTAATACCGCGCCTGCAGATAGTCTTCGACCGCATAAAGACCACGGGCAGACACATAGAGTTGATCTTCCGCTTCGTTTATCTCCATGGATTTGATGATCCATTCGAGATCGAAGACGCCGTACTTCACGCCGGTCATCAGCGAGTCGCGGAGCAAATAATCCATGCGATCCACATCGAGCTGCGACGAGACAAGCTGTGCGAGAGCCATCGGGCGAAAGCTCCCGCGAATGATGTCAGCGACGCGATGAGCAAGCTCCGGCGAGTAGCCGGCAAGTAACGAGCCGATCTCCGTTGAGTCGCTGAGCACAGCCTCGACCGTAAAATCTTCGTGATGAAATCCGAGTATTGTCTCGAGGACGTGTGAAAACGCTCCGTGACCGACATCGTGGAGAAGTGCGGCGACGCGGACAGCAGTCTGATCCTCCGGCGAGATCTGGTATTTGTTATTCAGCTTAGCAAGAATGCGGGTGGCGAGATGAAATGCTCCGAGGCTGTGAGTGAATCGGGAATGTTCGGCGGCCTGGTATGCGAAGTGGGCCAATCCAAGTTGCCGAACTCGCCTCAAACGCTGAAACTCGGACGAGTCTACGAGGCGACCGAGCAATTCGCCTTCGCGAGAGTCGGTCTTCAGACGGATAATGTTATGAACCGAATCCCGGTAAATTCGTTCTGACAGGTTGATCTCCCGTGTGCTGAAGCTTTCATGCATTCTGCATCACGGAAGGTCGATTTTCAAGAGAAGGAATTTGAACCCGATGGTTTTGATAAGCCCTTTTGCTTCCGGCGCAACTCGGAAATAGCTTCCCGAGTTTTTTCCGCATCCTTTGCGTTAGGTTCGAGTTTTAAGTACGCCTCGAGATGATCGGCCGCCCGTTTGAAATCTGCCGACGACCAGTAAACCCCTGCAAGAAGGAAGTGCGCACGCGAGGCTCTGGTACCGCCCAACTCGATTGCTTTCAGGAACGCCTGCTCAGCGATATCGAGCCGACCGAGCTTTGCTTCTACGATCCCAAGGTAAACGTGACCCCGGTAGAGCGATCCGTCCTTGCTTAGCGCCACCGCCAGATACTTTTCAGCTTCTGCATACTCCTTCGCATCAGCGAGGGAACAGCCCAGATTGAGGATCGCGGCCGTTGAAGTATTGTCATATCGAACTGCGGAGCGAAACGCTTCGAGGGCGCCTTTCTCATCCCCTGCTTTCTCAAGCAGAACACCGAGGTCGTTCCATGCCAGAGAAAAAGCGTTGTACGTGGCGATCGCTTGCCGGAGTTCCTCTTTGGCCCTGTCAAATTCACGGGCAGCAATTGATTGTTGAGCTTTTTCGTAAAGAGAGGTTGCAGTCTTCGGAATACTTGCCAGCTTGGCATTTATAACCGCCGCGCGCCGGACGATCGCCTGTTTCGATTGAAGATTGACCGGTACGTTCGCTATCATCGGCGTCGGCCGAGTTCTCATGTTGATCTGCACCTCCGTGTCGATGGTGACAGAATCCCGGAATGGCTCGAACATCTCGCCGGCGTTGACCACGACGCTGTAATTGCCAGGCGCCAAACCGCGGAACGAATAAGAGCCGTTGCGATCGGTCTCGACGGTGAGAGTCGAGAAGTTCGACATGCTTTGAAGTTCTATGCGAACTGGCAGCTCGGGCGAGCGTCCGTCGGGTAAGAAAACCCGACCGCGAATCTCATGTATGCCCCCCGTTCCGGTTGCATTTGTACGGCTTTGCGCGAAGGCCGGGCAAAACGCAAATAAACCTAGTGTGAACAAAACGAACGAAACGGCCAACAGGTTCGCGGAACGCATAACACAGCTCCTTGCATTTAGTATTGAAGTGCTGTGTATTTTATCACAAAGGGCTTGTACGGCCATGACCAAAAAAAATCAGGAGAACCGAAGTTCTCCTGATCAAAAGATCCAGTGATCTAAATAAAATTAGAAACTGAATTTAGCTCCGAGACGAATCGCTCTGGGATACTGGAAGACGGTCCCAGTTCCCGAGAACCGATTCTCTGTCGGAGGAACACCAGCGATACCGCTGTTGATATAGGCTGTTTGATCCAACGTCACAGCACGTTGTGCGTTCGTAACATTGAAAAAGTCAGCCGTAAACCGAAGCTGCATATTTTCGCTGAACCGTATCGGATAGTAAGCACCCAGATCCAGGTTGTATGTCAGCGGAGTGCGATTAGTGCCGACGGCACTCGTTACTCCAAACGAATTTTCTCCGCGGTCGGGAACGATGGACGTTCCACGCTGGTTGCAAACACCAATGTCGACGCGGCAGAAGCCCTCGTTGTTTCCGTAAACCTCATGCGGAACCAGGAGGCTGAACGGAATACCCGACTGAACGTAGAAGTTACCCGAAACAACTAGCTTGAACGGTGTCTGGTATGAACCGTTAAACTTGAACTGATGCGGGCGATCATTCGGAAGCCGTCCATAAGTAAACGGCAGAAGGCTGGGCAGGTCGAACAGCGAAGTGATGTTCGGGTCGGATTGCCCATTATCGTTACGGAACAGACCTTCGTAGTTGCCGATCAGGCTTGAGAACACATATGAAGTATTGAACGAGAAGTTATTCGCAAATCTTCTGTTAAGAGTGAACTCAAGTCCGCGATAGAAACGCCGTGCACGTCCAAAAACGTCACCGCCGTCAATAATAGCAGCGGCTGCCGCGTTAGCTCCCGCGATGTCGGTGGGATCCTGCTCCAAAAGGCATTGTACCTGCATCGCTGCAATCGTTGCGATCGGAGTTTCTCCCGGGTTGAACAGGAAGTAACAGTTACCGTCATCAAACGAGCCGTCTTCGATCACCGAGCCCTGGGCGCGGTAGATACCTCGGAAGCCGAACGTGATGTTGTTCATTACCTCATGCTCAATACCGGCCGTCCATTCGTTAACTGACTGCGGCTTCATGCCCGGAGGCACCGGCGTTGCATGCGAGCCCAAATTACGGAGATTGAATCCCGTAGCGATTGTGGCATTCAATGGTGCATTGAGCCTATTTACGTTGAAATTCTTATCGGTCTGACTGTCTCCGCCACCTGCACGTACGTTGATATCCAAAGGAATCGGCGTTTCAACGAAACGAGCATAGTTTGCGAAGATCTTGGTCTTACCCTTCGACCACGGATCCCATGAGAATCCGATACGGGGCTGAAGGTTATCAAACCAATTGTTAAGTTTTATATAGGAACCGCCGCCCGTAGCATACGCTTGCTGGTAATCCCATCGAACTCCGATGTTGAATTGAAGATTCTTAAGGACACGGTAGTCATCCTGAACATAGAAGCTTTCGACATGCGTATAGGTGTCAGCAAACAACTGGAAGTCTCTAACACGCGTCGAAAGGCGGACGAGAAACGGATTGTTCAGGGCTTCTTCCGTAGTAATTGCTCCAGCGGCACCAACGGTTAAGCCATCCGGCAAAACACCACCCGCACCGACAAAGTTGTTGAGAAGCGTTGCAGCTGCTGAACTCGGGCAGATGACCTGGCCGGCTCTGGTAGTACAAACGCTAAAATTGTTCGTAACGCGGAATCCTTCCACCGAGTTTTCGCCCGGAGTAAGCGTGTTCGACGGAACCATAAGCGGATTCGCAAATGTGTTGCTCGGTCCGCTCGAACGGGTATTGATGTTGTAAACGTTCTTATAGAACTCGAAGCCGTACTTCAGAGTGTGGTCGCCAAAGATGTTCTGGAAACGAGCCGAAGCTTCCCAACGGTTACGCTCCTGCTCGGAGAACAGACCAAAACCGTCACGGACAAAGTTTCTCTGCAGGCTTCCACCCGGAGAATAGACGAAATCCGTGAATCCGACGTTGGTCGAACCGGCTGGTGCGATGCCAGACTGCGTGACCGGAGCGACTGTTCCGTCCGCGCGTAGAACCGCAAAGTTATCGGTGATCAAAGCCCTGTCAGCGACAGCGGCATCGGGTATCACGTTGTTGCGCTGGAAGTGAAGACCAAACGCGAATTCACCGATCCAGTTCTGACGAATATTCGAATTCAAGCGAGCCGCATAGTTGTGGCCGCCCGTTTCACGAATACCTGCAAAGCTCGCAAGGTTCTCACCGAATCCGGAGCCCGCAAAAAGGTGGCCCTCTTCCTTGGTAAAGTCACCAAAGGTCGAAAAAGTTGCCGTGTTGTTGTTGTTGATAACCCACGACAGTTTGCCCGAATAGAACGGGGTCTTGATCTTACCCTCAACCTCCTGACGGAAAGTCTGGGTCAGATAATTATTCGTACGGAACTGCGGGTTGAAAGCCGCAAAGAAGGTCAAGCGGTTTTTGATGATCGGACCGCCGATGTCGCCGCCGGCATCAACTTCCGAAAAGCCGTTCGGTGCAAGACCCGTAAGCGGGAAATGCTTGGTTTCCGAGACGAAGCTGCTCGGGTTTCCGTAGGCGAAGATGTCGCCATGGAATTCGTTGCCGCCTGATTTGGTAATAACGTTGAAAACGCCGCCCGTAGATAGACCTTGGTCAGCACCGAATGCGCCGGTCTTGATCTCGACTTCCTGAACGAACTCAAACGGGAGGTTAGCACCGCCGCCGCCGAAAGCCGGGTCGGTGGTGTTAACACCATCCAGGATGTAGTTGTTTTCCGGACCCGAAGAACCTGCGACCGAAGGGTCGCGGTCACGACCGGACGCGTCACGCAGACCCGAACGGGTCACTGTCGGGGCGATCGTGTAAAGGCCCTGAACCGTACGTGAAGTCGGAATGTTGGAGAAAAACTCGGTCGAAATGTTGGAGCCCGTGGTGTTGGTCGTCTGGTCAATTTCAGACGAAGCAACCACGTCGACGGTTTCGCCCACGCCTGCCGCGGATACCTCGAGGTTAACGGTCGTACCACGACCCAGGTTGACCTCGATGTTTTCCTGCTTGCGGGCGCCAAAACCTGCAGTTGCGGCCACTTCGACTGTGTACCGTCCCGGCGGGACAGATGCAAAACGGTAAACGCCGTCGGGCCCTGCAGTTGTGGTCTGCGGCCGAATCAGGTTCGGACCGCTGAGCGTGACAGCAGCGTTGGGAACGACCGCCCCATTGGGGTCGGTAACAACTCCCTCCACGCTACCAGTCGTGCTGGTCTGGGCCATTGTCGCAGTCACAAAAAACAATGAAAAGACTGCGAAAATAGCCAACGCGAAAAATTTAATATTCTTTTTCATGCTTCAGATATTTCCTTTCTAAAGATTATGCAAACAGACATGAAGGAAGGGCTTCCTAGTCTATATTTACATCCGAGGGGGTTTAGGCAATTGCCATGCCCACAGAGGTCCGATACGTAACGGTAATTATTTTAACAATTGGCCTAATGGGTAGAGCGGTGGATGAGGGGAAAAGTCCAAATTTATGAATACAATACGGAAAAGTTGAACGAGTCAAAAGTCCAGTAAATGCCCGAGCTTTTCCTTCTTGGTTCGGAGGTAATGAGCAGCCGGCTGTTCCGTCTCGACGTCCAAGGCAATTCGCTCCACAATCTGAAGGCCGGCAGCCTTCAAAGCTTTGAGCTTATCGGGGTTATTCGAGATGACCCGAACCTGGCAAAGCCCAAGATCGAAGAGGATCTCGGCACACTGCTGATAATTGCGAGCGTCAACGGCGAATCCCAGTTTTTCGTTTGCTTCTACAGTGTCAGCTCCCTCGTCTTGTAGCGAGTATGCACGGATCTTGTTTAGGATTCCGATTCCGCGTCCCTCCTGCTGCTGATAGACGATGGCACCGCGTCCGGCCTCGTTGATCATCTCCATGGCCTTATGAAGTTGCGGACCGCAATCACACTTTATCGAGCCGAACACGTCCCCAGTCAGACACTGTGAATGAATGCGAACGAGCGTTGGCACATGCGCCTCCATTTTACCCTTGTAAAGCACCACGAACTCTTCGTCACTCGTGAGTGAGCGGTACCCGGCAAGCATAAAATCGCCGCGTTTGGTGGGCAGCTTTGCAACCGCAACCTTTTCGACCGAAATGGTCGACTTCCGAGGCGGGCATTCGGCTTGCTCAGTCATAAGACTCTGGCTTTTCATAAGCAGGTACGGTGATTATACCCCAGCGGTCATAAACTAAGTAACCGCCATCTAAAGCGGTTTTGTCGGTACAAAAGCAAACGGCTCACCGAAGTGAATTCGATGAGCCGTTGATTTTAGTTTCGGGGACGATCACTCGCCGGATTTTTCGTCCTCTTTCTCTTTTTCGTTCTCGGCCTTGTCTTCGTGGGCAAAAACGGCACCATCGGTTGTTCCAAACATCTTCGACAAGATGTCACTGAGAACGGACGAGATTCTTGACGGCTCCGGCGATTCGGTACGTACCGGAACCTCATTTATTTCAGCCAGCTCGAGGTCCAGTCTTACCAACTCGGCGGTTTTATGACAACAAAACTTGCAAGCTACAAGATGGGAAACAACGGGTTCGTTCTCCCGCCGGGTAAGACTCCCTTCCGCAAAAGCGGTCAAAGTATCCTCGTCAAGATGTGCACTTGTTTCCGCAGCCGAGCTCTTCAGAACTTTTCGCAAGGCAAGGTATCGGTCGAGCATGTCCGGTATGCGTGTATTTTCCGTGCTGACTGGTGTGATGTTTTCCATTTTATTTACCTGCCTTCCGCATACGAGACGGAAACGCTGCAGACATTTGCCTAATTATCCTTCGTCGGCGAAGTTAATTGCCTTAAATCCCCGGAAATACCGCCATGCGTACCGAGATTTCGAAACAAACCGTTAGCCGTAAGGTCCTGAGTCGCCAGGTCGAGGCAGATCTGAATTTCTTCCGCACTCAGCCCGTGGGTCGACTTTAATTCCGTCTTGAAGTGCTGCAGCACTTTGGAATAACACTTATCGAGCCACCGCATTATCGTCGATTCGTGGATACGGCCACCCGGATTCTTTTCACGGCTCTGGACCTTACGCTGGAACCAGCCTCGAAGGACGGATGTTTCGTTCTCAACCAAACGTGCGATCTCGCGCAACTTCAGTTGCTCCACGTGATAATAAAGCAGCAAGAGCCTTTCGTGGTCGTCCAGCATCGAGAACGCCAGGTCGATCGACGAGACCGTCGCCTGACGGTACCGGTCACGTGCGATGTCTTCGACCATCTTCGACTCGCCCGATACGGGGCGCGCCGCAAAATTCGCGTGGGCGGACGCCTCGCCGATCGTTTCGGTCATTTCATCGAGCGATACCTCGTCGTGGCTCGCCCGGTGTTGATCGACGAGCGAATGCCAGATGACGGTACGCAGCCAGCCGCGCAGACTTCCTCGCCCGCTGTATGTGGCAAACTTGGAAACACGAGCACCGTCCACGACCCGCGTTCCGTAAAGCTCCACGTACACACAATCGATCACTTCCTGCGCATCGATATCGGTCTTCGCCAGGTGACGAGCCACACGCTCGAGATAAGATCGGTGCTGCTGATGAAATTCCCACCACGCCCGTTCATTTCCGTTCGCGCAGCCGAGCGCCATAAAAAGGTCATCGACCTGAAGCTGTTCTAAGAATTCTGTTACCTCGTCGTCGGTCGCAGTTTCGGGTGACGCGCTCAGAAATTTGAGAAGAGCGTTGTTTATCGAAGCCTTGAAGGCGTCGGGCGCAACACCAAAGTTAGGTGCATTGGAAGCGCCTCTCTCGTAGAGCTCCTCGACCCGCGACGCGAACCGATTTACCAACTCATCTTTGGAGGACGCCGTTTGCATGATCAGAAATATTATAGATAAAAGGTCGTAGGGACTTCTACCTGCACCGCAAAGTAATACTTAAAGCGCCGATTCGGCCGGTTCGCCCGACGAGAGCGCGGTTCCCGCGTTATGAATTCTGTCGTCGGAATACTGCAACTGATAGAGCCGCCAGTACAGGCCGCGGCGGGTCAACAGTTCGTTATGGGTACCCGACTCGCGCAACTCACCGTGGTGAAACACCATTATCCGGTCACACTTCTGAACCGTCGAGAGGCGATGTGCAACAACCAGGGACGTTCTCTCATCCATCACGCGGTCGACCGCTTGTTGGATCAACTGCTCGGTTTCGGTATCGATAGAGCTCGTCGCTTCGTCCAATATCAGTATCGTCGGATCGAACGCGAGTGCCCTCGCGAACGAGATCAACTGTTTTTGGCCGACCGAAAGGCCTGCACCCCGTTCGCGAACTTCGAACTTATATTTCCCGTCAAGTCGCTGTATGAAATCGTCGGCTCGAACCTCGCGGGCAGCCCACTGAATTCGCTCAGTGTCAATATCGTTCCGCCCAAGACGAATGTTGTTCTCGATCGATCCGCTGAAGAGGAAAACGTCCTGCAACACGACGGCAAAGTTCGACCGAAGGTCCGCGAGGTCCCAGTCTCGAAGGTCAACGCCATCAAGCAGGATCTCGCCCTGCTGAACGTCATAGAAACGCATCAGCAGGTTTGTAACGGTGGTTTTTCCTGATCCGGTTGCTCCCACAAGTGCGATGCTCTCGCCGGCGGTCATCTTGAATGAGACATCTTTTAATACCCATTCGTTCTCCTTGTAGGCGAACCAAACGTTGCGAAACTCGATCTCGCCGCGTGCTCTCCCTTTTTTCTTTGGCGCCTTTGGACCTTGGATATCGATGCCCAGATCAAGAAGTATGAAGATCCGATGCGATGCCACGATGGCTGCCTGCAGGACGTTGAACTTGTCTGACAGATCGCGTATCGGCTGAAAAAGGTATATGGAGTACTGGATAAATGAAGCGAGCACACCGACTCTCAATGCCGTTCCCGACGCCGAGGCGGCTGCGAGGTACTCATAACCAAAAAAGAAAATAACGGCCGCTATGCCGACTGCCCCGATGAAGTCGACAAGCGGATAGAACACCGCGTAGTAGTAGATCGTCTCGATGTTCGCGTTCCTGTAATCGTCGTTGATCAGACGAAAGCGACGCTTGGCCTTTTCTTCGGCATTCATCAACTGGACCGTCTGCGCACCCGAGATGTATTCCTGAAGAAAAGCGTTGAGCCGTGCGTTGCGGGTACGGACTTTGTCAAAACCGGTCCGGGCGTGTTTACGGAACCAATTCGTGCAGGCGAACAGCAGCGGGACCGTGATCAACGAAACGATCGCAAGCTGCCAGTCGATCGCGAACAGCCAGGCGACGATCGCGACAATGACGACCAGATCACCCAGAACGTCGATAACGCCTGACGTGAACATTTCGTTCAGGGCGTCGACGTCGGACGTCAGGCGGGTCATGATCCGGCCAACCGGATAACGGTCGAAATACGCCACCTCCTGCCGCTGCAGCTTTGTGAAGATCTCCGTCCGGAGATCGAACATCACCCGTTGACCGACCGTATTGAGAAGGATCTCCTGGATATAGGAGGTGATAAAACGCAGCAGGAAAACGCCGAAGAACGCCAGGGCGAAGATCCAGATCCCGTCGGTGCGCCGAGGCGTGATGAAGTCGTCGACGGCGATCTTTGTAAAATACGGCTGCGTGCTCAGGAGTATGTTTGCGAGAAGCGTGAGCACAAGCGCACCGGCGACCAAGGGCCAATACGGCTTCAGATAGCGCAGCAAACGCTTCGCGACGCGAAAGTCGTAAGTCTTTTCTATCGCCTCTTCTTCGTGATATTTTCTGGCTTCGTCAGACACAGTCGATCTTAGATTTTAGATTTTGGATTTTGGATTGGCGACCTTCGATGTACGATTTAATACCCTGAACCGATAGACTGGGTTGCCAAATCCAAAATCCAAAATCTAAAATCCAAAATCAGATGAATCGCTTCATCGACGAACGCAAGGACAATTGGCAGCGGCTTGAAGACCTCCTCGGTCTGCTTCGGGGAACCTCGCTCCGCGGTTTGTCTAAAATGGAGGTCCGCGAATTCGGCGAATTGTATCGTCGTGCGGCGACTGATCTCGCGATCGCACGGGCGGAGACCCGTGATCCCAAGCTCATCAACTACCTCAACAGCCTTGTTATCCGAGCACACGGAAAGATCTATCGCGCCGAGGGCGAGGGTGCGAACGTCATCCGTCAATTCTTTCTGACCGATTTTCCGCGAACTTTTCGCGCCAACTGGAGATATATGGCGATCTCGGGAGCGACGTTTCTCGTCTTCGCGGTTTTCGGTTTTGTTGCAACCTGGCGGGACACCGAGTTCACGCACTTTGTCTACTTATCCGGGGTCGTCGAACAGATCCAATCAAACCAGCACTGGTGGCTGTCGCTGAACGAATCGAACCAGATCGGCGCAAGCTTCATAATGTCGAACAACATTCTGGTAAGCATCCGTGCGTTTGCGATGGGCGCGCTGTTCGGAGTAGGCGCGTTTTATGACATCGCATTTTTTGGTGCCCATGTAGGCAGCGTTTTCGGCGCTTGTTACAAACTGAATCCTGCGTTCGGTCTCGAGCTCGGCACCTTCGTCGTCGGCCACGGTGTGATCGAGCTGTCGGTCGTCTGTTTCTGCGGCGGGGCGGGGATGATGATCGGCTACGCGATCATCGATCCCGGCGATATAACGCGGGCGCAGGCGTTGAAGAAAAAAGGGCTTGAAGCGGCGAAGATCGTGATCGGCTGTGCGTTTTTGCTGGTCATTGCTGGCTTGATCGAGGGGTTTATCTCGCCATCGGGATTACCCGCGGCGGCAAAGGTCGCGACCGGAGTTATCAGCGGGCTGGTGATGTATTCGTACCTATTCTTCGCGGGCCGTGAGACCGGGGAACCTGCGCTCGCCGGATCTCCGTGAGGTCTTCTTCGTGTCCCTTTTCGTGTGATTCGTGGTTCGGCTTGAGAAGATGAAACCACTAAGCGCACGCAGTCAATCGATTTCGTGTTCTTTTTCGTGTGGTTTCCGGTGAGTTAGTGGTTCCAGATCTCCGGCGGGACAACTGAAACCCGAACTCACACGAAATCACACTAATTCACCCGACAGCTCAAACATACATGCACGCGAATCACATGAAAGGGACACGAAAAGGACACGAAAAGAGGTCTTTAAATTCCCAGAAGCTTAGCCGATCGTTACATCTCTCTGGCAACAATCTGTAGATCTTTCACAAATTCTGCGTACTGCTGCTCACGCGAATCAGGATCGGGTGCGCGGAGGATCGACGACGGATGGACGGTCGCGAGGGTCATCGGCGCATGTCGGGATTGCAGCCACTGGCCGCGCATCTGTGTGACGCGAAAATCCTTACCAAGCAGAGCTTGGGCAGCCGTCGCCCCGAGACAAACAAGAACATGCGGCTGAACTACTTCGATCTCCGCCGCAAGCCACGGCTCACATGCGCGGATCTCGCCAGCTCTAGGTTTCTCATGAATGCGTCTTTTGCCCCGAGGTTTCCATTTGAAATGCTTAACGACATTGGTGACGTAGGTTTTTGTGCGATCGATCTCCGCTTCGGCGAGAGCCTTATCAAATAGCCGACCTGCGGGTCCGACGAAGGGGTGTCCGGCGATGTCCTCTTCATCACCCGGCTGCTCGCCGACAAACATAGCTTGTGCGGTGCGGACACGTCCTTCACCAAAGACGGTCTGCGTTGCGTTCTTGTACAGATCGCAACCCATACACCCGGCGGCGGCCGTCTTCAACGAGAGGTAGTTGATGTCTTCGGGAAAATAGTTGAGTGCGCTTCGTTCTGGTACTGCTGCAGGCATATTATTTCTCCTGCCCGAAACCGACGCAATTACCACGCCGTACGGAACACGACCAACTTCGAAAAGTAGCGAAGATTTTCACACCCGGCATGTTGTTTTTCGAAATCGCAGTCGACGTCACGAGTCAGAACCGGCTGTGGTAACACCTCGTCGCTCCTTTTGGATTGGACTTGCACTGCACCGGGCCGCGAGCCGAGTCCGCAATCAGCTAGCCCGGCCGTTACCACAGCCGTTCCGACTCCTGCGGTCAGCTTGACGATGCGAAGCATGACGACACGGATCGTGTCACGGATCGATCTGTGGATACAGCGCCGAATGCACCAGACCGGCATGACGCTTTCCATATCTTTCGGGTATGTCCTGCGTCCAGTCGCTCGGGATGGCGAGGCACGCAACGAGCAGAATGATGAACACCGGTTTTCGCCACCCGATGTCAGCCGCAGAATGCGTGGCGACCGGGGTCTCAACGTCGAGCTCTTCGTTTCTCCTGTACACGAAAGCAATTAAGATCGCGCCGACGACCGACAACGCGATGTTCAGCACCTGGCCGGTATCCAAACCCAGAAGGCTGGTCGGATATTCTCGATACCAGTCCACTGGGATTCGAAGGAACGAGTACAAAAAGAGGAAGAGGCCGGTGACGAATCCACGCGGCGGTTTGAGGCGGCTGCCGACATAAAGAAGAACGGGTATGATCGCGAGATTCTTTATCCCGTCATAGAGCACGACAGGATGCCGGAAGCCTTCGGCATCCGGGAACTTCACCGCCCATGGAACGTCGGTGATGCTCCCGAGGATCTGGCCGTCGATGAAATTACCGATTCGGCCCGCACCGAGGATGAATGAGGCGGGCGCCGCGAGGGCGTCCGTCATCATAAGAAATGGTTTGTCGTAGATCCGGCAGAACAACCACACGGCGGCGAGTCCGCCGACCAATAATCCGTGACTCGCCATTCCACCAAGCCAGAGCGCCGGAATGAGCTTCAAATTCTCGCTGTAGAACGGCCACTCGTAAAACACGACCTCAACTACGCGGCCACCGATAAGCACGCCTACCGCGATCAGGATCGCCAGATCGTAAACCTGACCCTCCGTGAGCAAAAGCCTCGTTCGTCGTTTGCCGATGAAATTGAACGCGTTGAAAAAGCCGAGTGTGTAACTAAGCCCGTACCACCAGAGATGAACGCCGAAGATGGTTCCGATGATCGGATCGATGCTGTGAACGTAGGGGCCGAGTACGGACATGCGTCTCTAGTCTCGGTCTGTTGATCGGTCTGCATGTCGACGTTGTTAGAGTTTGTCGGGTGTCACAAAAAAGCTCCCCTCCTTCTAAAGGAGGGGTGGCAGCCGCTTCGGCTGACGGGGTGGTTAATCAGCCGATAGGCTGAAAACCCTTGGACCCTGCCGTCGGTTACCACCCCGGCCTCGCAAAGCCTCGGCCACCCCTCCTTTAAGAAGGAGGGGAGTTTTCCTCGTCGCCCTCAATCCTCTATCCACGGCCCTTGTTCCAGCTTCTCCCAACCAAACGATTCCCGGATTCGATCCAAGACTGCCACCGATTCTTCGAACACATATTTGTTCTCGAAGCGCAGAATGCGGATCCCGAAATACTTTAAGAATAATCGTCGTTCGTAATCGTACTCGGCCGCTCTCTCATTGACGTGAACCTCGCCGTCGAGCTCGATGCCAAGTTTCTCTGAAGGGCAATAGAAGTCGAGTATGTAACCACAGAAGCTATGTTGTCGTCGGAACTTTCTACCTTCGAGTTGTGAGTTCTTTAACATCGACCATAGGCGAGCCTCGGCTGGAGTTAGATTGCTGCGCAGAGTCTTGCGGAACGTTCTGAGAGTTGGGAGATTGTTCAGATTCATTGCCGTATTTTCGGCCTATCGGCCGATTTACCACCCCCGTCAGCCGAAGCGGCTGCCACCCCTTCTTTAGAAGGAGGGGAGCTTTTTGCCGCAACCCCGACTTCAGACACGGGCAACTGGCGCATCGTCTCAGCTGAGAGGTAGGCAATAACTTCTCGCCTTTACGACAACAGATTGCGATTTACCCTAGACCTCGCTAAGGAAATAGATCTATTAAACTCGTTTCCAAACGGTCCGGAAGGGGTGCTCCAGAGCGATAGCTTACAGAACCCTCCCATCTCTTTCCATCGACCATTTCACCGTAGGCTGAAATGTAGGCGTAAGGACCGGAACTCCCGTGTAATGACACCAGTCCGCTGAGGAACCCGAACGCCCGAGAAAAGTAGCTCGCACGCCCGACTCGTTCAGGAAAACTAACAAAACCGTTCTCGTCCGTTTCCGAGTCGGCTTTATGACCGAACCCTACCGACTCGACCGAGTAATCTTGCCAATTCTGGCGAACAAACGTATGCGGAAGTGGGGCTCCGTATGCATCCACAACCTGTACTTTCCACGCCGGAACAATCTCATACCGTACTGGATAAAATAGGATCCCTACCAGAAGGACTAAGAGTAAACCGATGATCGTAGGCCAGTACCGCCTTCGCGTCCGCTTGTAAATCTCGAACATATTTTTACAACAATCCCCTCTCTTTCACCCTCAGATATGTTTCCAACAATCTCGGTCCCAGTGTTTGTGTCGTCACGTCGAGAGCGAGGCCTCCTAAGCTTTCTACCAACCGAAGCGCCTGCTCGCGTTGGTGGATGATCTCCTCGGCGGCCGATTGGATGAAAACGTCTTTGATATTCTCGGGCACACGACTTACCGAGGTGTTCAGATCGCGATCGCCGATCGTCACGACGAGCGGCAGGTGCCGCGGTCGTAGAAGCTTCAGCGAGTTGATCAATTCCGCGGAACTCTCTTTGTCGACGAGGTCGGTAAGAATTACCACGAAAGCGCGTTTTTTCGAATTCGAAGAGATGAACTGGAACGCACGGGCATACGAAGGTTCGATCAATTCCGGCTCCATGTTGTGTAGAGCCTCAAGGACGGCATCCATGTGTTCAAGCCCGCGTTTCGGCGGCAGGTATTTCTTGACCCGTCGCCCAAAGACCGCGATGCCGCAATTGTCACCCGCCCGGCCGCATGCGGACATCAAAGCCAGAGACGCGTGGATCGCCGTGTCGAATTTTGTTTCGTCGCCGATGCGGCCCGTCATCAGCCGCCCGCCGTCGAGCGCGATCATCACGGTCTGGTCGCGTTCGATCTGATATTGCCGCGTCGTCAGACGATTCCTTCGCGCGGTCGCTGTCCAGGAAATATGGCGAAGCTCGTCGCCACGGACGTAATCGCGCATCGATTCGAACTCGCGGCCCTCGCCGCGTCTAACGGCTCGGCGCTGGATCGCGAGAAACGAACGTGCACCCAGGGCCTTCAACTCGATCTCCCGTGCACGCCGCATGTTCGGATAGACCTTTACGAACTGCGGTTCGCCTAGGGTCGCCTGACACCACACCAGGCCGAGCTTCGACTTGAAGCGGACGGCCGTACGGCCAAACTCGTATCTTCCGCGTCTTGGCGGCGTCAGGAAATACGAGAACGAAGCCGTTTCGTGCGCCTCTAGCCGCATCTCAGCCTCTCGCGATTCCCGCAAACGCATCCCGGACGGATATTCGTCTTTTAACTGCAGGTGCAGATCACGTTCGCTTGAATTCTCGACCACAACACGGACTTCGGTCGGATCGCCGATCGCGAATCGCTTGTCGAACTCACGTCTGGAAATAACTCCGTCCGGCAGTTTTCGGCTGATGAGGTGATCGAAAATTGCGGCGGCGATCAGGAGGATATCAAGTGCGATGACGGCAGTGCGAAGCACCGGGATCTGCCACGAGACCGAGAGCGGCACAAGCCCGAGTGCGAAGAGTGCGAAGAAGAGGCGAGAGAAAACGAAGCGCATTGGTGCCGAGATTATAGCATCGGGTAACTCGCTGTAATGTTGGATCAAGGTTCGTATTACCCCGGACGCGGAATCCGCCGTTCCGACTTCCCAGAATTCCGTGTTTTCCGGCATATGTATGTGAGACGTCCGAGAGTTCGCGTGATTTCGTGTGGATTCGTGGCTCAGTCCCACTCCCGAACTCTGCCCGGACCAGAACTCGCACGAAATCACACTTCAGGCTTGGCGTGCTCCGCGGCTAGGCGACAGTGAACCACGGAATACACGGAATCGACGGAAAACGCGGAAAGGCACCCAAGAACCTTCGATCGACTATTTCGACGCAGACGGCGGCCTTTGGATTAAATCTTTGTAGCTGGTGCAACTAAATTGACAATTGGCGGTTCAAAGGATTAGCCGATCTGAAGTAAGCAAAACAGGTACAAAGAATTGCTCAAAATAGGCACATTATTGACGGCTCTTTTCGCGTTCGCCTTTGGTGCGGTTGCCCAGGGCTCGGACGTGCCCCCGGTGGTTGCCGGTGTGGCCGAGATCTATCTGGCGAAGGATGATGGCAAAGGACAGGCTGGAGAAGAGGCGACAAGCTTTGTTACGACGGATATACCGATCTATTGTGTTGTGCAGCTCGACTCAGCGACGCCGGTCACAGTCCGGATGAATCTTGTCGCCGTGGCGGTCGCCGGCGTGAAAGCCGAGACCCGGGTCGTATCGACAAGCTATACGACGCAAAACAACGAGGACCGTGTTAACTTTACCGGCCGCCCGGCCGGCCAGTGGGTTCCGGGGAGATACAGGGTCGACATCTTCATCGCTGATCGTCCCGTGGTAAGCCGCGAGTTCGCTGTGCAGAAGGCTGCTCAGGCAAAGCCTGTTTCGAGACCCGGCAATCCAAAATCCTCCGACAAATCCCGGTACGCCGGCCCGCTAAAAAAGACGTAACCAGTCGTGGCAGCGAGTCTAGATCCTCCTGCTTCCTTAGCACTAATTTCTGGTTGTAATCCGTTGTGGTTTCGGCGTATTATCGCGTCAACTAAACCGGTTAGCCCTGTTCTTGTCCCTGAGTTGCTTCTCGCTCTTCAAGCCCGCCGTCCCGGCACGCGTCGATCGCAACCAGGGGAGGGTTCACCCGGCCAGGTCATATCAAATTTCATTCGCGGGAGGCTTCTTGAAATGGCACGAATTATTTCTCTGTTGATCTTGATCACAGCGGCCTCGCTGTCTGTGTTCTCGCAAGCCGGTGTTTCGAC
Source organism: Pyrinomonadaceae bacterium (assembly GCA_036375155.1). Classification (GTDB taxonomy): domain Bacteria; phylum Acidobacteriota; class Blastocatellia; order Pyrinomonadales; family Pyrinomonadaceae; genus OLB17. The sequence continues at coordinate 7,919 of DASUSJ010000106.1, read as the reverse complement.
GTCGGAAATAAAAGGGCGTGTAACTGATCCTAATGGAGCGGTCGTGGCTGGGGCGACGGTCACGGCGACCGATTCGGAAAAAGGAACGACGCGAACAGCTGTGACCGGCACGGATGGAGAATACAGGCTGCTCACACTCCCGCCGGGAACCTACCAGCTCCGGGTGCAGGCCACGGGCTTCTCGACCCAGGTCGTGAACGCGCTCCAGGTAACAGTGGGGCAGACCGCCGATCAGAACTTTTCCCTCGCGGTCGGTGATGCTACGGCAACGGTTGAGGTCAGCGCAGATCCGCCCGTGATCGAGACCGATCGAACGCAGCAGTCGACCACGGTCAACGAACGCTATATCGAGAACCTGCCGATCGACCGGCGAGACTACCTAACATTCACTTTGCTTGCCCCCGGAGTCGTCGATTCGAACGCCCTCGCCGACAACACCGATTTTCGCGTTACACAGACGCCGCAGAGCGGGATCTCGTTTTACGGGAACAACGGCCGCGGAAACAGCATTACGGTCGACGGCGCCGAGGCGAACGACCAGGGCGGCGGCGTCCGCGCAAATCTTAGCCAGGAAGCGGTGCAGGAATTTCAGATCAACCGTAGCAGCTATAACGCAGAGTTCGGCGGAGCCAGCGGCGGAGTGATCAATATCGTCGCCAAGACGGGAAAGAACGATTTCTTCGGAAGCGCGTTCGCCTATTTCCGCCATCAGGCGCTCGACGCAGGCGATCCCTTCGCTTTTGTCCTGGACGGGAACACGCTGACGCGCATAAAGCCGGACGCAAATCGCCAGCAATTCGGCGGCAGCCTCGGCGGGCCTTTTCAGCATGACAAGACGTTCTTCTTTACCGCATACGAAGGATTGAGAAAGCGTGAATCTGCGACGGTCCCGCTGCTGACCGATCTTAATATCTTTCAGCCCACCGCAGCGCAGAATACGATACTTAACAACCTCGCAGCGAGCGCCGATCCGACGCCGGTTCCATGCGTCACGGGTGTTACGGTCCCGCGTGCCCAGTGCTCGGTCATCTTGCGCGGGGTCCTGACTGCCGACCAGCCGACTATCGATCTGTTCCGCAACAACAGCGGTGTCTTTCCGTTCCCGAGCGACTCGCACAGTTTCTCATTTCGTGTGGATCACGTTCCAAGTACCAGGAACAGTTTCTTCGGTAGTTACCGCTTTAACGACCGTGAAGACCTTAACCAGTCGACGCGTGCGCTTCTGGCGTTCTCACGATCGAACAACGTCTCCGTCGTCGATCACAACTTGAACGGCTCATGGACGCATATCTTCGATTCGAGCACGACGAATGAGCTGAGGGTTCAATACAACTACAACGAGCTGTTCGTCGAATCGAACGACCCGAACGGTCCCGAGCTGAATGTCGCTGGTTTCGGATTCTTCAATCGCGACATCTTTCTCCCGAGCTACAACATCGACCGCCGGTATCTTGTTGCGGATGACTTTACGCTCGATCGGGGAAATCATCGTATGAAGTTCGGCGCGAGCTATTTGATGCGGCACGGTTTCTTTGATTCTCGTACGTTCTTCGGCGGTCGTTTCGGATTCGGAAATCTTCCGGCGGCTCTTGTCAGCCCGCAGCTTGCAACGACAACCATAACGGCCCTTCAGTCTCTCGATCTCGGCTTGCCGCAGTCTTACCAGCAAGGGTTCGGTGACGGCATCGTCGGCGGCGCACTGCCGTACTGGGCAGTCTACGGGCAGGACACGTGGCGGGCGCTTTCAAACCTTACGCTGAATTTTGGTCTTCGCTATGAGGTCGACCACAGGCGGGCACCGCTCCGGACCTACTATGGTAACATCGGCCCGCGTGTCGGCTTTGCATGGGATCCGTTCAAGAAAGGTAAGACGATCCTTCGCGGTGGGTACGGCATCTTTTACGCGCAGATCCCGTTCGTTATCGATTACGTTGTGCAGTCTCTCAACGAGATCGACGGCGTCCGGCAGATCCCGCAGGTGCTGACGACCCTTAACGCCGCGAACCCGCTCGCCGTCAATGGCCCGATCAACATTTTCCGCACGCTTCGGATGCAGGGCGTGATCGGTATCCCGAATACTATCCGGACAATTACTCCGGCCGACCTCGCACAGTTCGGGATAACGGTTTCCCAGACAGGGCCGCGGAATCCGCTGACGGTTCTTTTCCGTGCAGATCCCACTTACCGTAACCCGATGGCCCAGCAGGGAAGCATCGGCGTCGAGCACGAGTTCGCTCCGGGTTTCACCGCTTCGATCAGCTACATCTGGGCGTTGACGCAGTACATCACGCGAGCCCGCGATATCAACCTCCGGCCACGACCGATCGGGCCGCGTGGTATTCGTGAATGGGGAGGTGCGAATGCACCGGACTGCGCGGGCGCCGGCATCTTTAACTGTTTCTACAACCCGACCTTGTTCCAGGAGATCATCTACGAATCCGCTGCTTCGGCGAACTACAACGGGATGATCATCGAGTTCCAAAAGCAGTTCGGCACCAACTTCGCAATCGCCGGAAATTACACGTATAGCAAGGCGTACGATCAGGTCACGGATTACAACAGCGACTTTCGATCGTTCGACCAGACCGATGACAATCCCGAATACTCACTCTCCGCATTCGACCAGCGGCATAAGTTCGTCGTCTATGCCGTGATCCAGAGTCCGTGGCGGGGGAACGCGTTCCTGCGCGATTGGACGGTGACGCCGATCTTTCGAGCGAACAGCGGTCGCCCGTTCAACCTGCTTGCGGGCGTGGATGTAAATGCGGATCGCAGCTCAAACGGCGACCGTCCGCTACTGGTGCTTAACGGCATTCCCGTTGGCCCCATCCCGAGAAACGTCGGAAAGGGTCCGGATTTTCAAACGTTCGATGTGCGGCTCACGCGGGCGATCCGGTTCTCGGAAACGATAGGACTCGAGCTGACAGCTGAGGCTTTCAATCTCTTCAACCGTTTGAACTATGCGTCAGTGAATAATACGGTCGGACCCACATTCCCGACGACACTGGACGTCCGCGGTATCGAAGGTGTCAGTCCGAGCACACCCCTCGGCTTTACATCGGCATTCGATGCCCGGCGGATACAGCTCGGAGCAAAGCTGAGATTTTAGTTCAGGGCTATATCAGTAGCACGAGTCAGAACCGGCTGTAGTAACAGCCGGGCCCGCGTGGCAGAAAGTCACGGTGACTTTTTCCCAAGCGCGCCCGGCTGTTACCACAGCCGGTTCTGACTCGTGTCGTCGACTCGGCGACAGGTGGTTAGTGTCTCGGAGGCGCGGCGGGCCCGGCTGTTCCCACAGCCGGTTCCGACTGGGTTGCCAACCCGCCCAGTCCGGCATGCGGTGTGCACTAATCCACCAGTTGCAACAATTTAGGACAGGGAGGTCGTATGTGGGAAAGTGACGAGGGAAGGAATGTTTCGTACTGGCAGTCCAGCCAGGACGGGTTATCGACAGCATCTCTCACCGATTCGATCGAGACTGACGTTTGCGTCATCGGCGGCGGCATCGCGGGTTTGACGACGGCTTATCTCTTAACGCGAGCCGGGAAATCCGTCGTTGTCATCGACGACGGACCGATCGGCGGCGGCGAGACGGCGCGGACCACCGCGCATTTGACTTACGCGATCGATGACCGGTTTTCCCAGATCGCAAAATGGCACGGCGACGACAATGCAAAGCTTGCGGTTCAAAGTCACGCGAAAGCGATCGACGAGATCGAGCGGATCGTCACGATGGAGCAGATCGATTGCGATTTCTCACGCCTAGATGGTTTCCTCTTCGAAGCCGAGAACGGCGAGGACGATCTCGATGAAGAACTCGAAGCGGCGCACCGGCTTGGCTTCGACGAGATCGAGATGGTCGATCGAGCCGCGGTAAAGGACTTCGATACGCGCCGGGCGCTTCGGTTTCCGAACCAGGGCCAGTTTCACATTCTCAAGTATCTTTCCGGTCTCGCACACATGATCGAGCAGAACGGTGGACAGCTTTTTTCAAATACTCGTGCGATGGAATGGAAAGGTGCAGATTCACCCGAGGTCAAAACCGAGGACGGAAAGACGATCTCCGCCGGTCGGATCGTTCTCGCGACAAACTACCCGATCCAAAGCAAGATGTTTGCGAAACTGCCGGCCTATCGAACCTACGCGATAGGCGTTCGCGTTGCGAAGGGCTCAGTCGAAAAGGTCCTGCTCTGGGACACTGGCGATCCTTACCACTACATTCGCGTTCAGGAAGAAAGCGATCATGATGTTTTGATCGTCGGCGGCGAAGATCATCGCACGGGTCAGGAGGCCGATACGGAATCACGCTTTCAAAATCTCTGGAAATGGACGGCCGCACGTTTTCCGTCGGCGGAAAAGATGATCCATCGATGGTCGGGTCAGTGTTTCGAGACGCATGACGGTCTTGCATTCATCGGAAGGTTCTCGGATGGTGAGCCGAACGTTTTTCTCATCACCGGCGATTCGGGAATGGGAATGACGCACGGTACGATCGGCGGAATGCTCGTCTCGGATCTGATCCTGGGGCGCGAGAATCCGTGGGCCGGGGTTTACGAGCCGTCGCGGATCGCGACGCAGTCGTTAATCGAGGCGGTACCGGAAGTGATCAAATCGACCGTACCGTATGTCGACTGGCTGACGGGTGGAGAAATAGCGTCGGTAGATGAGCTGAAGAACGGTGAAGGTGCGATCCTTCGCGATGGTGCTTCGAAGATCGCGGCGTATCGCGACGAGAACGGAAAGCTTTTTAAGCGGTCGGCGGTCTGCACGCACATGGGCTGCCTCGTTCGGTTCAACTCATCCGAAAAAACGTGGGATTGCCCGTGTCACGGTTCGCGGTTCGGAGTGGATGGGCATGCTATAAACACGCCTGCTATATCGCCTCTGGCTCTGGTTGAAGAAGATGCTTGATCGCGTCCATCTGAGCGAGCGCCGCTTTCTCGCCAAGCGCGATCAGCTCGTCCCGCTTGGCGATCTCATCGGGCCGGATATGTGAGATGCGGGGTTCTATGACGATATCGGCGCGGTAATGCTGGTTTCGCGAGGCCGTCCGCAGCATCATCATCGCCGATTGAAATAACATCCCGAGCAGCGTGCTCGGCTTTCCCCAATATGTTGTTCCGCAGGTGAGCAGGTCGACCGCGATCACGATTTCCGCCCCGAGTTTCCGTACGGCACGCGTCGGCATAGGTGACACGACCCCGCCATCGATCAAGGTGCGTCCGCTCGTATCGGTCACGGGAATGAAAACTCCGGGTATCGCACAGCTCGCACGTATCGCTTCGACAAGGTCGCCCTCACCTTTCAAAACAACTTCATTACCTGTTTCCAGATCGCACGCGACGGCGGCGAAGGGAATCACGAGATCCTCGAACCGCGTTACGGGAAAATGATCCTTTATGAATCTTCCCATCGGAGCGTTCGACAAAAGACCGCGAGGCGAGTAGGAGAATCCGGCAACGCCAAACCAACTGATCTTCTTTCCGATCTTGATGATCTGATCGACCGACATCCCGGCCGCAAAAGCACCGCCGACGAACGAACCCGCCGAACATCCCGAGACGAAATCGATCTGGACGTCATTCTCGATCAGCGCTTTCAAGACACCGACGTGAGCAAACCCCCGCGCTCCGCCGCCTGAGAGTGCAAGACCGATTTTCTTTTGAGCCATATGAAGAAGCAACGCAAGAAATGACGCCTGCGTTCCAGTCCTTTGACTTCGCGACGCAAGCTCCCCTCCTTCTAAAGGAAGGGAAGTCATTCCGCCGAGAGGCGGACGACGGGGTGGTAAACCGGCCAAATGGCCGGAAGTTGCTTTCAGCCTGTCGGCTGATTAACACCCCGCCGCCTGCTTAGAAGGAGGAAGCTTCGTGCCGCCACGTTTAAAACTAGGAGCGCCCCGCGTTGTCGTCCGTTGACTTCGCGATGCCCGCTTGCACTCGTCGTTGATTTTACGCGCCCGCTATGGAAAACTTAAGCGCCAAACAAATGACCCCTCGAGAATCACTCTCATCTTCAACCTCACAAGATAGCGATCTAACAAACTCCGGACAGGTTTGTCCCGTTTGCTCAAGAGAGACCTCGGGTGAGTTCGTCCCGCTTGCCGCGGCCGAGGTCGAGCTTAGAAACCTCATAATCGCAAACGCGCCGGACACGCGTGAATTCGCCGCCATCTGCACGCGTTGCTTCCGCCTTTTCGAACGAGCCCAGGGCCATATCGAACGCGACGCCGCAATGCAAAAGGACGGGTCGCACGTTCTTTCGACACCGCTCAGGCTCGACGCCGATGAGCGATTCACTGGCAAAGGCGTGACCATCGCCTTTCTCGATTCGGGATTTTATCCACACGTGGATCTAACCACTCCAAAGAACCGGATCGTCGCTTACCGAAACCTGCTCGAGACGGACGGCGAGCTTGGGTCGCTGTTCCAGCCCGATGTCGCGAGCTGGCACGGGATGATGACCTCGGTCGTTGCGGCCGGGAACGGATCGCTCTCGAACGGTTTTTATCGCGGGCTCGCCCAGGATGCGGACGTTGTACTGGTAAAGCTTGCTCGTACCGGGCGCATTACCGACGAGGATATTCAGAACGGACTCGAATGGGTCCTTGAGAACCGCGAAAAATACAACATCAAGGTCGTGAACATCTCGGCCGGCGGTGATTTCGAGCGCAACTATCTTGACGATCCACTTTCGCAGACCGTTGAAAAGTGCACTGCCGAAGGATTGACTATCGTGTGTGCGGTCGGCAACGCAGGACATCTGCCGAACCACCCGGTGTTTCCGCCCGCGAGCGCGCCCTCGTGCATTGCGGTCGGGGGTCTCGACGATAACAATTCACTTAATCGGGCACGCCGGGGAATGTACCGCTCATCTTACGGACCGACGGTCGACGGGCTGCAGAAACCCGAGGTGATCGCGCCGTCGATATGGGTGCCGGCACCGATCCTGCCGAACACGCCGACAGCGCAACAGGCGAAACTGCTTCACCGTTTGGACGAGAGCGATGACGATAAGCTCCACGAGATAATCCGGCAAAACGCCGGCACCGACGCCGAGCTCGATGCCGCACTCGATCGGCCGGTACACAGCATTCGACAGATCATCGTGCTAAAGCTCCGCCGCGAGAATGTGATCACGGCACACTACAAGTACGTCGACGGAACATCGTTCTCGGCACCGATCGTTTCATCGCTCGTCGCCCAAATGCTCGAGGCTAATCCCGCCCTGACGCCGCAGAACATCAAACGCATCTTGATCGCGACAGCCGAACGCCTGCCGCATTATGAAGTAGATCGCCAGGGCTGGGGCGTGATCGATCCGAGGAGAGCAGTTGAGATGGCCCTGGGAGTGGCGGATGGTGAAGGGTAAATTTGAATGATGAATGGTGAATGGTGAATGAAGATAGTTCCTACATTCACCACTCACCATTCACCATTCACAATTAAATTCAGTTGTTCCTAAAGTTATAAACGATCTGGCCCGTTGTGTTGGCGGCGTCGAGGCGCATTTTCGATTGGCGGGCGGCACTCTCGGCAGCGGCTCGTAGCAGGGGATGGCCGGATACCGCTCTTGCGGACACGACGTTTCCATTTCCGTCGACTGAAACCTGCACACGTACCTGTCCCGACGCACCGACCTGCCGTGCGATCGTTGGATACACCGGTCTCGGCAGGCTAACAGCCATTCCGTTCAGTACACCGCCGTTCAGATTGCGATTGGGTGTCGATGCGGGACGCGGCGTCGGGGACCCGGGCCGGATTATGGTCGGCTGCGGTGTCGGTATCGGCGTTCGAGTCGGCGTCGGCGTCATGGTGTTGTCGTCGTCATCATCCGGTGTCGGCGAAGGTGTCACGCTCGGGCTAGGACGCGGTGTCGGCGTGGGCGACTTCACGTTAACGTTCACCGTTGAGTTGACG
>DASUSJ010000105.1:0-7183 GCA_036375155.1 Pyrinomonadaceae bacterium | reverse complement strand
ATCTCGATCTTTTATGTTCCGATCCTGGTGCTTCTTGTATCGATGTTCGCACCAATCGGTAGTTTTGGCCTCGTACTTCGTAGGGATTACGGAACACTCGCGACATGTTCGCTGATGGCTTGGGCGGCGGGCCACCTGCCTTTCGCGATAGCGGGAGCCACGTTATTTACATCCACTGTTTCGCCGACTTTATATTTGGGATTGTGGGCCGGGAGCAGCCTACTATTCGGCGTGTTCATGATCTTTGCTCTGCGAACCGTCCTGGGGGTGAATTACGGGGCAGCCGTTCTGGCGGTCGCTGTCGGGTGGATCGGTTTCTCTACAGCGATGTATGTTTTCCAGTACGTCTCTCCGTGGCTGCTATCGCCGTTTATTCTGTTTTGGGCGTTCATCTATTTCGGCGGTTATCTCGGTGGCGAGGTACGCGGATTCGGAAACGCGTTTCGGCAAAAACAAAACTTCAAACGCTTTCTTCATAACGCGACAGTAAATCCGCGCGACGCCGATGCTCATGTTCAGCTCGGGTTGATCTACCAGCAAAGGAGACAGGACGGGAAGGCGCTCGAGCATTACCGAAAGGCGATCGAGATCGATCCCGAAGAGATCGACGCGAATTACCAACTCGGGAGGATCGCCCGTGCGAAGAGCGATCTACAAACGGCGCTCGACCATTTCGCAACCGTTCTGGCGCAAGATGACAAGTATTCACTGAACGAGATCTGGCGTGAGGTCGGCGCGACCTATCTCGCGGCGAACATGTTCAATGAGGCGGTCGACGCGTTGGAAAGATTTGTCGAGCGACGACCGGTGGATCCTGAAGGGTTGTATTACCTTGGCCGCGCGCTCAAAGGAAAAGGCAACAACGACCGGGCGCGCGAAATGTTTGAGCAGGCTGTGGATTCGGTAAACAGCTCACCCCACTATCGCCGGCGAGACATACTCAAATGGCGAAAACTGGCGGAGAAAGAGATCTGATCCCTCACACTGCGCTTTTCAGAATTGCTCGAGTGCTCTCCGCAGCTTCTCGTTTACCTGCCCGGCGACCTCGACGATCTCAGGGGCGTCCCCAACGACAGACATCATCGCTTTTGCGTCGATAGCCGCGACAACGGAACTGTCCGCCTTGTCGGCCTCATACACGATGACGTTACAGGGTAGCAGCAGCCCGATGTTGATATCGTGCTGTACCGTTTCGTAAGCCAGCGGCGGATTGCAGGCGCCCAGGATGACGTACTTTCGGAAGTCGACACCGAGCTTCTCCTTCAACTTTTCGTCCATGCGGATCTCGGACAAAATGCCGAATCCCTCGTCGTTGAGCACCTCGCGCGTTCGTTCAACTGCTTCATCAAAGCCCTTCGGGACCTGGCGCGTGTAGCCGTACTTGATCTTATCGATCGATTGTTTTGCAGCAGCGTTTTCCATAACTAACCCCCAAATTTCACTTCTCCCCTGTTCGATCGCGACGCCGACCGGCGTCACAGCCGCGCAGTCAGGTGGGGATGCCGAGCTTCGGCAAGATCACCAGCTGCAGCAGTAGCCAGAGCGCGAAAAACAGCAGGATCCAAATTAAGTCTTCCATCTCGTTCTTATTTAGCCATCGGCAGACCGGCGTCTTCCCAGGCCGCTGTCCCCCCCTCGATACTTATCGCCTGAGCGAATCCCTCCTTAACCAATATTTCCGCAGCCTCTTTCGACCGTCTGCCGGACTGGCAGATGAGATACACCGGCTCGTTCTTCTCCAACCTGTCGAGATTCGCCGTAAGTTCATCGAGCGGGATGTTGCGCGCCCGGTATGCGTGTCCGGCCGCGAACTCTTCGGGCGTACGAACATCGATGAACTGGGAATAAGCGGCTTCCACCGCCGGAAGTGCCTGTTCAGGCGTGATCTCGCTAACGCCTTTTTCGGTAACGACGGTGGGCGAGTCTGTGTTCTTTACTGGTGCCGTTTGGCAGCCGAGGGCGGCGATGACCACGAGCAGAACGGCGAGTGAAAATGAATATCGCATAATCTTGTCTCCAGTTGAGACGGCTTCAAGTACCGGACAGATGCCGCCTTTTACGCGCCTGGCAACGAAAAGTGAGTAGTTTCTCGCGAACCGAACACCAGAAAGGCGAAAAACCGGCACCGCGCAATAATTGGCGCAAGGCTCGTGCCCGGAGATCTTCATAGGACACTCCAAGCGGCAACCGAGCAGAGTTCCGACTAACCAGATGCGTCAGCTACCGTCTCCATGGGAGACAGTTATCCAACTTTCTTGTATTCAACAACAAACCGCGGGACCGGTGGGTCTTCGTCCCCATCGAAGATCTTGAAATCCACCTGGCTCAAGCCGTGAGTTTCAAACCGCGACAGGTCCCTCCTCGAAAGCGGCCATGGCAATTGAGCCGGCTCCTCATCGTCTTCGCGTCCGCGTGTGACGACAACCAACTCGCCGCCCGGTGCAACGAAGGCCGCGATCGAATCGATCACCCGCTCGCGCATTTCCAACGGCAGAGGTTGGATCGTGTATATCTCGAGAACGAAATCGAATGCACCAAGCCATTGCCGAAAGGGCTCGAAGAGATCCATGACCTCGAACTGAATATCCGTGTCGCCTTTCAGACACTTCGCCCAGTCGATCGCAGTCGGTGAGATGTCGAACGCCGTAACTTTGAACCCGACATCGTGGAGATAGCGCGCGTCGTCGCCAAGGCCGCAACCGACGACCAGGGCTTTGCGGCCATTCCCAACCAGTCCGACATCTTCGGCCCAGCGTGTAAAGAACTTGTTCGGTTCAAGATCCGCCCACGGGATCTGACCATTGTCTCCACCAGCTTCCCGGTAAAATGCGTCGAACCAACCCAGGGTATCGCCGCGATCGCTAAACTCGGCGGCCAGTTCCCGGGCCCGGGCCCTTCTCTGTTCCACAAGATCTTCGCTCATGATTCGATCGGTGCTCCTGCGTCTTTCCACGCTTTCCATCCGCCCGCCATCGACCAAACGTCCGTGTATCCCATCCTCTGCAGCATGTCCGCTGCAAGGGCGGACCGATAACCGCCGCCGCAATAAAGGACCAGCTCGGTATCTTTTTCCGAGAACGTGCGCACGATATCGCGTTCGATTATTCCCCGCCCCATATGTTTCGCTCCCGCAGCATGACCGGCGTCGAATTCGTTGTCTTCCCGGACGTCGATCAGGTTCGCCCCTTCCTTGATGCGTTCCTGAGCTACCTGAACTGACACTTCTCTGATCCGCTTTTTTGCGTCTTCAACAATAGCGAGAAATTCCGGCGAGTGATTCATACGTGTAGGTTAGCAGGAAACCTACGGCTTAAGTTACTCCATCGACGGTCCTCGCTGGTTCTATGTGTTCAGTGGCTACCGTGGTTAATTTCTCCGAAAACGAGGGAGCCTAAGTAGGCAAACACCGTAACCACGGAAACACGGAACACACAGACGACGCGATCGAAAACTTCAAATCGAAAATCGCGAATCATCCGGTAGCTTGTGGGCGAGTGACTCCTTATACTATCGTTATCAATTTCAAATTCAGTTATTAGACGAGGTTTAAGACTTGTGGCAGAACAATTTGACGTAACTATCATTGGCTCGGGACCCGGCGGATATGTCGCGGCGGTGCGGGCCGGACAACTGGGATTAAAAGTAGCGATCATTGAGAAAGAACCCGGGGCAAAGCTGGGCGGGACGTGCGGACTCCGCGGGTGCATACCGACGAAAGCCTTGCTAAACGCCGCGCATCTTTATCAGAAGGCCGGCGAATTCGAAAAGTTCGGATTGAAAGCCGAGGGCCTGAGTTACGACTTCCCTGCCGTTCAGAAATACAAAGCCGGCGTCGTCGACAAGAACGCGGCAGGGGTGACCTATCTGATGAAAAAGAACAAGGTCGCGGTTTTCGGCGGGTTTGGAAAGATCGTAGGGAAAGGAAAGGTCGAGGTCACACTCGAAGGTGGGAAGAAAGAAACGATCGAGACGAAGAACATCATCATCGCGACCGGCTCGGTAGTTCGACCTATCCCGGGTTTCGAAACCGACGGCAAGCAGATCGTGAATTCGGATCACATTCTCGAACTCAACAGTGTGCCGAAGTCGATGATCGTCATGGGATCGGGTGCGGTCGGTGTAGAGTTCGCAAGCGTCTACGCGCGATTTGGCTGCGATACAACGGTGATCGAGTTGCTCGACAGAATTGTCCCGCTTGAGGACGCGGAAGTTTCGAAAGAGCTTCTTCGCAGTTTCAAAAAGCAGGGCATTAAGTGCGAGGTCGGGATCAAGCTCGACAAATGCGAAAAGAACAAGAAAGGCGTCAAGGTTTCCGGCAAGAATGCGAAGGGCGATCCGGTTTCATTCGAAGCTGAGATGCTGCTCGTGGCCGTAGGTCGAATGCCTTATCTCGAAAATCTGGGTTTGGAGAACACGAAAGTCGTCGTCAACCAGCGCGGCACGATCAAGGTAAACGAGTATTGCGAGACCGACGAGCCCGGCATTTTTGCGATCGGCGACGTCATCGACACCGCCTGGCTCGCGCATCTCGCTTCGAAGGAAGGCATTCTGGTTGTGGAGAAGATCGCGGGCAAAAAGGTCGAGCCGATCAAACAGAATCTCGTACCGAACTGCACGTACTGCGATCCGGAAGTCGCCTCGGTTGGATTGACAGAGGCGAAAGCGAAAGAAGCCGGTTACGACGTTAAGGTCGGCAAGTTTCCCTTCTCTGCGTCGGGCAAGGCGCGCATCCTCGGCGAGACCGACGGTTTTGTGAAGATCGTTGCCGAGAAAAAGTACGACGAGGTCCTCGGCGTCCACATCATAGGCCCGCACGCAACGGAATTGTTGGCCGAGTGTGTCGTCGCGATGGCGTTGGAAACAACCGCGGACGAATTCGGCCGCATCATCCATGCGCATCCCACGGTGAGCGAGTCCGTGATGGAAGCAGCGGAAGGCGTGCATGATCTGACGATCCATATTTAGCTGCCTTCTTTTTCGTGCGATTTAGTGTGGTTCGTGTGTTTCGTGGTTACGGATTTCGACGGTCTGGCACACGAACCACACGAACACCAAACTTGCCTTGGGTTCCGAATAATGCCGACCACCAAGACATCCTATCCAAAAGACAAGATCAGGATCCTACTTCTTGAGAATATCTCCGACGCTGCCGTGCGTGAGCTGAACCAGTATGGCTACACACACGTTCAAAAGATAAATGGCGCGTTGAGCGAAGAGGAATTGATGAAAGCCGTTAAAGGCGTTCATGTTCTCGGCATCCGCTCAAAGACAAAGATCACAAGGAACGTGATCAACGCCGCCGACAAACTGGTCGAGATCGGGGCGTTCTGCATCGGTGTGAACCAGGTCGATCTGAAAGCGGCGACCGAGAGAGGGATCGCGGTTTTCAATGCGCCGCATGCTAACACGCGTTCGGTTGCCGAGCTGATCATCGGCTTGTGTGTCATGCTGATCCGCAAGATCGCGGACAAGAACGCAGCGGCGCATAGGGGCGAATGGTTGAAGGACGCGGCCGGTAGTTTCGAGCTTCGCGGCAAAACGCTCGGCATCATCGGCTACGGCAACATCGGCTCGCAGGTGTCCAACATGGCCGAGGCGATGGGCATGCAGGTCATCTATTACGATATTGCGACGAAGCTGCCTCACGGAAACGCAAAACAGATCCGTGACCTGAAGGAGCTGCTCAAACGTTCGAACATCGTCACGCTGCACGTGCCTTCCGACGCAACGACCCGGAACATGATCAACGCCGACGCGATCAAGTCGATGCGCAAAGGTGCGATCCTTATCAATCACAGCCGAGGTGACGTCGTCGATCTCGGAGCTGTGAAAAAGGCGATCAAGTCGCGGAAGCTCGCCGGTGCCGCAGTCGATGTTTTTCCTGACGAACCCGAAAGATCGGGTGATGCATTCTCGTGCGCGCTTCAGAACCTGCCGAACGTCATCCTCACGCCGCACATCGGCGGATCGACCGAAGAGGCACAGGCGAATATCGGATTAGATGTGACGGCGAAACTCGTCAAGTATCTCGAGCTTGGAAACAGCGAAGGATCGCACACGGTACCGCCCGTCAGCTTGCCCCCGCAGGCCGGCACACATCGGATATTGCACATCCACCGGAACATTCCCGGTGTTCTCGGCGACATCAACTCGCGTCTCTCGAAGCGCGGCATCAACATCGTCGGGCAGTATTTGAATACGAACCCCGACATCGGATACGTGATACTCGATGTCGAAACCAAGATCTCGAAAGAAGCATTTGAGATATTGAGGGACATCAAGGGAACGATCCGCGCGCGAATGGTCTATTGATCAGTTTTTTTCGTGTGTCTTCGCGTAGCTTGGTGGTTCCAGTTGTTGCACGCCTCTGATCGGAACCACGAACTCACACGAAAGCACACGAAAAGCTTGACGAACAAACAAGCAAAAAACGTGACTTGTTTTCCAGTCTTCTTTTTTGAGTAGCTTCCTGTGAGACTGGAGCGACAAACTCAGAGCCGGCATCGTGACATATTAATGAGGGACGTATTCATCAGTGAATGACTATTTGATCCTGATCCTGGGCCTGGCAGCGGCCGGCGTCGGCGGCGAACTGTTTGTTCGTGGGACGGTCGGGCTTGCTCAGTGGGCACGTATTCCTGCCGGGATCATCGGTGCCACGATCGCAGCGTTTGCTACTTCGAGTCCGGAATTCGCGGTCTCGGTTGGAGCTTCCCTTGAAGGCAAGCCGCAGATCGCCCTCGGCGATGCCCTCGGAAGCAATGTCGTTAACATTGCTCTTGTCCTGGGTATAGCACTTCTCTTTTCAAAGCTTAAAGCAACTCGCGACAGCATCCGGCGAGACTTTCCGGTTGCGGCGCTTGCACCCATATTGACGGGGATCCTCTTGTTCGACGGCGAACTTTCGCGCATCGACGGCTCGATAATGCTCGCTGTCTTTCTCGCTTGGCTGGTAGCGGTTATCTTTGAGGTTCGCAGAACCAGAAGTGCGGTCGAAAAAGTTCTTGGTGAGACGAACAGGCTCCATGTTGTGCTCTCCGTTATCGGCGGCCTGGGCTTGCTCATCCTGGCCGGCCGGTTGATCGTAACCGGTGCCAAAAGCATCGCGCTTTCCTACGGGTTCGAAGAGTTTGTTGTCGGTGCGACGGTCGTGGCTGTCGGCACTTCGATCCCGGAACTTGCA
>DASUSJ010000104.1:0-16035 GCA_036375155.1 Pyrinomonadaceae bacterium | reverse complement strand
CGTCATCGCAATTGAATCGGAGAGCTGTTCAAAATCGAGCAGCGAGAATTTCTCCGGCGTCGACATTGTCACGATCTCATCGTTCAGGTAGCTAAAGAAGTTCTCGATCGATTGAAGCTGGCCTTCGACGAGTTTGACGCTTCGCTCTATCTCGTCAAAGGAAGCAACGCGGCGCTTGAGGATCTCGACGTTCGTCTGCTGGATCCGCTTCGTTTTCTCGTCAGCGCCCGCACTCTCCGCGGCACGATAGGCCTGGGACAGCTGATTATGCACGGCCTGCCGGTTGATCGACTTCAAGTGCTGCTTACGGCGACGATAAACGTCAAGGAGGTCCACGAAGTCTTCCCACCGCTGGTCGAGCGTCCGAAGGTTCGACGGCAAAGTGGCGGCACCAGTGAACTTCTTGTAATTGTCCTGGATCTTTTCCTTGAGCCAGCGGAGATATTCAACAGCCTCGCGCTCTCGCGGCGTAAAAGTCTTTATCAGTTTCTCGCGGGCGGTCTTACTCGCGAGTAGAATCCGCTCTTTCTCCCGTTTTTGGACAAGCTGTCGGTAGTAGGGCAAATTCGGAAGAACCATGATGTAGATCATCTCTGCGATCAGTGCGAGCAGGAGAGGCCACACACTAGCTGTATAAGCCGCAGCGACGGCAAAACCGGCGAGTCCCCAAAAGTTATACGGTTCCTTGACCGCTTCCTTCATGTAGCTCGTTTGAAATCGTTGGAGGTCCCGCTGGTATTTCGCCAAGTCTGCCATAAGTTACTAGATGCCGATCTAGTTTTACGCGTTCGATTATAAGTGTGAGGTTCGGCCTAATTCGAACGGTTCGAGTCGTTCGTTTCGTTGACGATTATCGGGTCATGCGTATCGTCGCTCTTGGAACTGACGCCGGCGCCGATCTGCTTGCTTGACGTTTCCGATCCCGAACCCAGCAATCCCATCTGCTGTTTATATTCAAGAAGCTTGTCGTGAAGCTGGATGTCCATCGCCTCGCGCTCGATATCCGCCATCTGGTTATCGACCGAAGCCGAGCCGAGCTGGAGCTTCGCCTCCGCGGCGGCGACACGTCGATCGATCTTTTCCCTCATTTCGTTGAAGGTCGAAGCGTCGTCACCGATGTTAAAAGCCTCCATCGTTTGGGCGAGTTGTTCCTGGAGCTTGGCCTGCTTCGCTGCGGAGATCAGCTGCATTGCTTCCGCGGTCCGCTTCTTCATGTTCAGGACATAATTATCCCGTGCCTTGAGGGCCTGCTTTGAAGCAAGCGATGCATGTTCGAGCTGTGCACCCGTCCGTTCGAGATCCATCTGGGCTTGCTGGAGCTGACCGATGTAAGCGGTAGCAATGTCATCGCGTCCCATCTTCACCGAAGCTTTGATCTTGGAGTCGAGGTCGACGACGGTCTTTTCGAGGTTCTCACGGTTCTTAGCAAGAAGCCGTTCGGTCGCCATGACCTGCGCTACCGAATTGTTAAGCTCGGGCACACGGTCCCGCATGTCGCGAATCGTTTGCTGAAGTACGAGCTCCGGATTCTCGATCCTGTCCAAAGCGGCTCCGGTGCTCGCCCGAAACACTCTCGTTAACCTTGCCCAAAGTCCCATTTTTTGTCTGTCCGCTCCTGAAAAAAATCTTAAGAACTCACGCCAAATCCTCTACGATAGGGAATTTACAGAAGTTGCATTTTCCCGAACAAGTATAACAGGAAAGTCAATGTGACTAGTAGCTTGACGCGATAAGTTTAAGGCTGTCGCTCGCGGCGTGACGACGCCTCCCGCCTTGAACCCAAACCCTATTCGTCGAGTCCTAAGGCCGGGTAATCGCTGCTGCCGTTTTTACCCTCTTTTCATTTTCGATCCTTCCAGAAGGGATTGCGGATGCAAGTAACCCGAGGCGTCCGCGTTCACAGATACGGGGCGAGCCGCATCGAACAGATGGCTGTGGCAGTTAATCATGAAGTAGGATGTCCGAAGCCGGTCACGAACTCGCTTAAAGAAATGGCTCGGGGAAATGGCGATAATGAAAAGAATCGTATCGGGATTATTGGTTTTGGCGGTTTACTGGTCGATGTTCGTACCCTTCGCAGCGGTGGCAAACGCGCAGGCGGTGACGAACGCGCGAAACAACAGGATGAAGGACATACCTGAAGGATTGACGTTTCGTCTCAGCGAAGGTGCTGAGGGTGCCGACGCCCGGGTCGAACAGACGCTTTCGCCCTCTGACCCGCTTTCTCGTGAGACTGCCGAGGATATCCTCAAGCGTCTACCGACGATTAAGTCGGATCCATCCGATCAGACGGACTTCGCGAAGCGTGTAGGAAGTCTGCCGCCGCCGAAGACTGGAAGACAGATCCCGGTGAAATTCCCATCGGACGAAGAGCGGGGAACGCCGAAGATCGATCCCGGCACGACACTCCAGGTGGTTCGCTATTCCCCGGAAGGCGACGTCCCGCTCGCACCCGATCTCAGTGTTACCTTTTCTCAGCCGATGGTTGCAGTCACGTCTCAGGACCAAGCGGCCCAGTACAAGCCGGTCGCGCTTTCCCCGCCGGTCGAAGGCCGTTGGCGATGGCTCGGAACCCGGACCTTGATGTTCGATACAGAGAAGCGGTTCCCGATGGCAACGCGATTCACGGCTCGTGTGCCCGCCGGTACGAAGGCGGCGAACGGGCAGACCCTGGCAAAGGACGTAGTCTGGACTTTCACCACGCCGCCGCCAAAGGTCGAGCAGATGATCCCGAACGGTCAGGTTTCGAGAAGGGACGCGGTGATTTTTGTCTCATTCGACCAGGCTATAGATCCGGGCGCGGTTTTGGCGACGATTTCGGTCACCGGCAGTGGCCGTGTGATGGCGACAAGGTTGGCGACCGAGGATGAGATCGCAAGCGACGCAAACATTGCGTACCACTCGAAACAGGCACAGCCGGGGCGATGGCTCGCTTTTCGTGCAATAAACGCGGATGGTTCTGTCGAAAATGCACTTCCCCCCGCGTCGACTATAACCGTGAGTGTCAAAGCCGGTACGCCGTCAGCCGAGGGACCCCTCAAAACTCAGAAGGCGCAAAACTTTTCGTTCACGACCTACGGCCCTTTTAAATTTTCAAAGGCCGTCTGCGGCTGGGAGCAGAACAAGACATGCAGCCCGTTTCACGACTGGTACCTCGAGTTCAACAATCCGATCGATGCAACAAAATTCACGAAAGAACTGGTGAAGGTTGAGCCGGCGATCGAGGGCTTGAACATTTTTCCATCCGGCAATCACATTTACTTCCAGGGTTACAAAAAGGGGCGGACGAACTACACGATCACGGTGGACGCTTCCCTGACAGACACGTTCGGCCAGAAGCTGGATCGGGCCGTGTCGTCGGTAATTCGGGTCGGCGCTGCCGACCAGAACCTTTACGCGCAGGGCGGGCCGATGGTCGTCCTCGACCCTTTCGGCAGTCGCTCGTTCTCGGTCTACACGACAAACTTCTCTTCAGTACGAGTAAGGCTATACGTCGTCGAGCCAAAGGATTGGAACCAGTATCAGCAGTACTATAGGCGCCTGAACTATGACGACGGAAAACGTCCTGCTGTCCCCGGCCGAGCACTTCCTGAACGAGTGGTACAGATCGCAAGCCAACCGGACGAACTGGTCGAGACGCGCATCGACATTTCCGAGGCGCTCAAAAACGGTTTCGGGAACGTAATCGTCGAAGTTGAGCCCACCACGAAACCGGCCGTACCCCGCGGACGGAATTGGCGTGTCGTGAGCTGGCTCCAGTCGACGCAGCTCGGCCTCGACGCATTTGTCGATAACACGGAGCTCGTTGCATTCGCCACCGAGTTGAAAACAGGAAAACCGATGAGCGGAGTAGAGCTCACGATCTATCCGAACGCAGCCGTAAGCAGTCAGCAATCCGGGATCGGCCAGAAAGAAGAAGGGGGCTGGATCGATTGGGCGTGGGCGCTCGTGACAGGTTCTGGCGGGCCGGGTGCAACCGACATTGAATCGTATGATGCGGAAGGTGTGGAGGTAGAGAGCGAAGCCGTCGCCGAAGCACAATCGAACATCACCGGAGCGAACGGCGTCCTGCGACTCGTGCTGCCGGATTCTCAGCCAGCACAAAGCATCCTTGTCGCGAGACGCGGCGACGACGTGGCCTTCCTTCCCGAGAACTCGGATTACGTTTGGCAAGACACCGGGAACTGGTACCGGAAAACAGAAAGCGACTCGCTGCGATGGTTCGTCTTTGATGATCGCAAGATGTATCGCCCGAAAGAAGAGGTCGCGGTCAAAGGCTATATTCGACGGGTAACCGCCGGGAAGCTGGGAGATATCGAAGGACTCGGCGATGCAGCGAGTGGGCTTGCGTGGTCAGTAAAGGATCCGCGAAACAACGAGATCGCCAGCGGCACGGGAAACCTGAACGCGTTTGGGGCGTTCGACTTCAAATTTATCCTACCCGACAACGCGAACCTCGGTTTCGCACGGATCGATCTCTCAACGAAAAGCGGCCTCCCCGGCGATAGCTATTCACACCAGTTCCAGATCCAGGAGTTTCGTCGGCCGGAGTTCGAGGTAAGGACGAAGGTTGAAAGCGAGGCACCGCATTTCGTGGGCGGTAGGGCTGATCTTTCGGTCGAGGCAAAATATTACGCGGGTGGCGGTCTTGCGAACGCGGAAACAAACTGGACCGTCACCGCGACGCCGACAAATTACACTCCGCCGAATCGCGACGATTTCACTTTCGGCACCTGGGTACCGTGGTGGAGGACCTACGATTATGTCGGCTTAGAGTTTAGCGGCCGCGGCCCACGCGGTGGGGGAACGACTCAGACATTCAAAGGCGTGACGGACGCCGCCGGACGGCATCTTCTCAAGATTGACTTTCAGTCGGTCAAGCCGCCCCGGCCGTATAGCGTCAGCGCGTCGGCTTCCGTTCAAGACGTGAACCGGCAGACGTGGTCAAGCACCTCGACGCTGCTCGTACATCCCGCCGACCTGTACGTCGGGATCCGGACACCGCGCACATTCGTGCAGAAAGGCGAAAAGATCGTGGTCGAATCGATCGTTACGGACCTCGACGGAAAGCTCCTTGCCGGCCGCGATGTCGACATCAAGGCCGTTCTGAAGGACTGGCAGTTCGACAAGGGCGCGTGGAAAGAAGTGACCGTCGATGAACAAGTGTGCGCCGTGAAATCCGCTGACGCTCCCGTCAATTGCGAGTTCGTCGCGAAGCAAGGTGGACGCTATACGATAACGGCGACGGTGATGGATGACCGCGAGCGCTTCAACGAGAGCGAGTTTACGGTCTGGGTCCCGGGTGGAAAGCAGCCGCCGAAGCGAAACGTCGAACGGGAAGAAGTTCAGATCATACCTTCGAAGAAGGACCTGGCGCCGGGTGACGTGGCAGAGCTGCTGGTGATCGCGCCGTTCACTCCCGCTGAAGGCATTTTAACTTTACGCCGCGATGGGATCGTTAAGACCGAGCGCTTTTCGATGAAGGATTCGTCGGTGACCCTGAAGATCCCGCTTGAAGAAAAGTACCTTCCGAATATCTACGCACAGGTCGACCTCGTAGGTGCGGCCACACGGACCAATGACAAAGGCGAGACGGATCCGAAGCTTTCTCAACGGCCGGCCTTCGCTAGTGGAAACATCAATCTTCCGATCTCAACCGCATTGCGCAGGTTGAACGTCTCGGCCGAGCCGGCGGACAAGACACTGGTGCCGGGCGGCGAGACGAAAGTGACGGTCGATGTGAAAGACCACGACGGGAACGCGGTCGCAAATAGCGAGATCGCGGTCGTGATCGTGGATGAAAGCGTGCTTGCTCTTTCGAACTACCGGATCGCGGATCCGGTGAGCATTTTTTACATGGCGCGTAATCCGGGAGTGACGGATCACCATTCGCGCCAAGACGTCGTGCTTGGAAATCCGGACGATGTGAAGGCTCCACCGCCGCCTGCTGGATTGGCAGCTGCGAATGAAGCCGTAGCGTTTGCGAGTATGCCAGACGCGAGGCCAACCGGCTCGCTCGCCGCACAGAGATCGAAGGCTGGCTTGCTGGCCGACGCCGAACGTGACGCGACCGCCCTCGTCGAACAGGACTCTTTGATCGCGTTGCGCCAGAACTTCAATGCCCTTGCTGTCTTCGCGCCATCGGTCAGAACAGACTCGAACGGCCGTGCAGTCGTGGATGTGAAACTGCCCGACAATCTGACCCGCTATCGGATCACAGCGGTTTCGGTCGACCCTGGAAAGCGGTTCGGGATTGGTGAATCGTCGATAACGGCTAAGCAGCCGCTGATGGTGCGGCCAAGTGCGCCGAGATTCATGAACTTCGGCGACAAGATCGACCTACCGGTCGTGGTGCAGAATCAGACGGACCAGGACATGACCGTTGATGTCGCGGTGAGAGCCACCGGCGCGGAGCTTTCAGTCGGAAACGCGAACCGTAACGCGGGTCTAAACGCTGGCGGGGCGGACACACTCGGCACCGCTCGTGTTTCCGCATCGGCCCGCAGGATCGTGGTCAAGGCGAACAGCCGTGAGGAGGTGCGTTTCCCGGCGGCGGCAGTAAGTGCAGGAACGGCAAGATTCCAGTTCGCCGCGACGTCAGGGAAGTTTAGCGACGCTGCGGAGATATCTCTTCCGGTCTGGACGCCGGCGACGACCGAAGCCTTCGCGACCTACGGCACGACCGATCAGGATGGCGCTATTATTCAACCGGTTCAGACTCCGCCTGACGTGTATTCACAATTCGGCGGTCTGGAGGTTACGACCTCATCGACCCAGCTGCAGGAGCTCACCGACGCCTTTATCTATCTTGCGAACTATCCTTACGAATGTTCCGAGCAGGTCGCTTCACGAATGATCTCGATCGCGGCGATGCGTGACGTCCTAGATGCGTTCAAAGCGAAGGACATGCCGTCGGCGAAAGAACTCGAAGCGCGGTTCGCTCGTGACGTCGAGATCCTCCAGTCGCGACAACGAGACGACGGAAGTTTCGGGCAGTGGAAGCGTGACAGGGAACGCTACGAATATCCATTCCTGACGGTCCACGTCGCACACGCACTCGTGCTCGCAAAAGCGAAGGGTTACAGGATCCCGGACGAGATGCTCAACAAGACAAAACCCTATCTGAAGAATGTCGAGAAGCATTTCAATGACGAGTGGCACAAAAACTCGCCGCAGGTCCGGTGGACCATCTCGGCGTATGCGCTGTACGTTCGCGACCTGATGGGTGACAAAGACGCCGCGAAAGCGAAGAAGATCCTGGCTGAGAGTGCCGGTAGAAACCCGGGTGGGACCGCGAGTACTCCTTTCGAGAAAATGCCGTTTGAAGCGCTTGGGTGGATCCTCTCGGTACTCGCGAACGATCCCGGATCATCCTCTGAGGTCGATTCGATCGTCCGGTTCCTGTTGAACCGGACCACGGAAACCGCGTCCATCGCCAACTTCGTAACCGACTACGGTGATGCCAAATGGCTGATCATGTATTCGAACCGGAGAGCGGACGGCGTCCTGTTGGAAGCATTGATAAAGACCGATCAGAGCAGCCTGAAGAATAGTCCCGGCGTTCAGGCCGTGATCAATATGGAGCCGGAAGGCTCATCCAGGGGGCCGGATTACACTGACCTTATACCCAAACTCGTCCGTGGTTTGCTCGCTCACCGGACGAAAGGTCATTGGGGCTCGACGCAGGAGAACGTGTTTATCCTGCTCGCCCTCGACAAGTACTTCAATGCATTCGAAAAAGTCACGCCGGATTTTGTGACCCGAGTGTGGCTCGGCAGCGCCTACGCCGGCGAAGAAGCGTTCAAGGGGCGCTCGGTTGATTCGAACGTTCTCACGATCCCCATGTCGTACCTGACGCAGCAAAACGGAGCGGCAAATCTGCTGATCGATCGACAGGGTGCAGGGCGTTTGTACTACCGGGTCGGGATGAAGTACGCACCTAAGAATTTGAAACTAGAGCCCGCGGATTACGGGTTTACGATCCTACGAAAGTACGAAGCTCTAGACAACGCCGAGGACGTAAAGCAGAACAGCGATGGCAGCTGGACGATCAAGTCGGGGGCGCGGGTTCGTGTGCGTCTGACCATGGTCGCGCAGGCGCGGCGGTACCATGTGGCCTTGGTGGACAATCTTCCCGCAGGGCTTGAGATCCTTAATCCCGGACTAGCCGTGACCGAAGCGATCCCGCCGGACATTGGCGGAAACACAGATGTGATGACATACGGAAGTAGGTCGTTTGGGCATGGCTGGTACTACTGGCGGCAGTACTGGTTCGATCATCAGAATTTCCGCGACGAGCGAGCCGAGGCATTCAGTGCGCTACTCTGGGAAGGCGTCTACAACTACACATACGTCGCCCGGGCCACAACGCCGGGTGAGTTTGTAGTGCCTCCGGCAAAGGCGGAAGAGATGTATGCACCTGAAACGTTCGGACGCACTGGGACTGATTTTGTAAGAGTGGAATAGTAGTTCAGAGTGCAAGCTTTAGCTTGGTGAGCTTTGTGACCACGGGCGAAAGCCCGCACTCTGAACGACGGGCTAAAGCCCGCACTCTGAATAACGGGCTAAAGCCCGCACTCTGAACGACGGGGTAAGGCCCGCACTCTGAACTCTGACAGTTGTCTTTATGCTAGAATCCGTCCAATGAAGTTCATCACCGCCGCAGCAGTAATTCTCTCCGCGTCCATCGTTGTCTTCTCACAGGATTACGCTCAGAAGATCTACGAAACCGAACGCGCATTTGAGCGCGCGGTGGCTGAGAAAGGAATTAGCGCAGGTTTCATCCAGTTCCTGTCGCCAGTCGGGGTGATGTTTTTCCCACGTCCCGAAAACGCTCGAGACGTTTATGCGAAACGCCCGCCGTCGCCGGCAGCACTCACGTGGAACCCGATAAAGATCGAAGTGTCTTCAAACGGGGCCTTGGGATACAGCATCGGGAATTCCATCTACCGGCCGAACGGAAAGGACGATAAGAACGAGATCCACGGACACTATCTTTCGGTCTGGGCCCGTCAGCCTAACGGCGAGTACCTCGCCGCCCTCGACACCGGGATTCATCACGAAAAGCCTGCGAGCGTTGCTGCTGAATGGAAGCCCGGCCCCGCCCGGGCGCCTGAAACGAACGAAAAGAAGACATTCGCCGGGGATTCATCGATCGGCTTCTATCAGACGGCTGAGTCACGTGGGTTCGGTAGAGCGTACAAAGTTTACGGTGCCGAGGACATGTACCTCCTTCGCCAGGGGAAACTACCTCTGGTCGGACGCGATGCCGCGGCAGAGTTTATAGAGGATCAGAAGCTTGCCGTCCGATTCACAAAACGCAAGTCGTTCATTGAGGCGGGCGACCTCGCATACGTATACAGCGGCTACGTCTTGCTGGAGAAGAATGGCGTGGAAAAAGAAAGGGGAAGCTTCGTCCAGGTCTGGAAGCTTCGCGATGGCAGATGGCAGATCGCGGCAGACGTGTTTATTCCGATTCCGTCCGATAGCTAGTCCTTTCAAAACGTTTTCATTCCACACTTGCGGCGCCGGATAGTGTCTTGCCAAATCACAAGTAAAGCCGCAAAATTCCAAGTCGTGGCCGACCATTTCCCTAAAGTAATCGAGTTATTAAGGCTTGAAGCCAACGCCATAGAGCGGGCGGCGGACCGGCTTGACGAAGCGAGCGTTGAGCGTGCGATCGAGCTGATCTCAGAATGCGGTGATAAGGTCGTCATCATCGGGGTCGGAAAATCCGGCGTGATCGCGCAGAAGATTGCACAGACTCTAACAAGCACCGGAACCGTGGCGGTGTTTGTGCACCCGTCGGATGCGCTGCACGGCGGCCTCGGTATCATAAAGTCAGGCGACGTCGTTATCGCTCTCAGCAACTCCGGCGAGACAGACGAGATCGTTGCGCTCCTTCCCGCGCTTTCGCAGCGCGGTGTCTCGCTTATCTCGATCGTGGGAAACATAAATTCGACATTGGCGCGGAAAGCGAATGTCGTGATCGACGCATCCGTGGACAAGGAGG
This sequence comes from Pyrinomonadaceae bacterium, assembly GCA_036375155.1. Classification (GTDB taxonomy): domain Bacteria; phylum Acidobacteriota; class Blastocatellia; order Pyrinomonadales; family Pyrinomonadaceae; genus OLB17. Next base: position 6,023 of record DASUSJ010000104.1, on the reverse strand, counting down.
CATGTCCGCTGAATCTCGCTCCCACGACTTCGACGACCGTCGCCCTCGCGATCGGAGACGCGATCGCCATGACACTTATGGAATCGCGCGGGCTAACTGCAGAGGATTTCGCGGCGAATCATCCCGCCGGTCGTCTTGGTAAGCGGCTAACGATGAAGGTCCGAGACCTGATGCATGAGAGTCCGAATATCGCGCTGGACGCGACATGGATCGAAGTAGTAAAGGCGATATCTAAGTTCGCGCTCGGTGCCGTCAACGTCGTGAACGGAGACAGTCGTCTCACCGGAATCGTCACCGATGGCGACCTGCGACGAACGATCGAGCGAACCGAGTCCGACGATCTCTCGAAGCTCCGGGCTGAGCAGATGATGACGGGTTCGCCGATAACCGCTACTCCTGACATGCTCGCCTACGACGCGCTTCAGCTGATGGAGAACCGTCCGTCGCAGATCTCTGTTTTGCCTGTGGTGGATGACAACGGCAACTGCGTCGGTCTGCTGCGGCTTCACGATATCGTGAAGAGCGGCCTATAGCGAAACCCGCGAACAACATGCGCCACCCAGGCGGCATCAGAGTGGTCGGTTCGGTATAACTCTCCAATCCCAAGGATAAGCCTATGAAATCATTTAGGATCGTATTTCTGATGCTGTTCGTTTCTTTTCTCGCCACGAGCGTTTCGGCCCAGAGGGCAGAGGTAACTATAAGTTTCAACGAACAGTTCTTTGATTCGCTTCTCGACGCTGTTTTTCAGCATGCCGCTCCGCCTGAATTCTCTCTGGCAACGACCGGCGTCACGCGGGTTCCGATGTCGAGCTCGTTCGCAGAACCGGGCGCCTGTCCCGAGTCGATAAAGCTAACGAGAGAGAATGAAGGAGTCCGAACGGCTGTCAGATTCCGAAACGGGCAGATACTCGCACCGCTGGCGTTTACCGGAAACTACAATCCGCCGCTGATCGGATGTGTCCCGTTCGCAGGCTGGGCTGAAACGACCGTGGGTCTCGAATTTGACCAGGGCGGACAACGACTTATCGCTCGTGCGCGGGTGCACAACGTTTCATTGAACGGTACTGGCGGCGTTGGCAGTTCGCTTATCGCTCGAATGGTCCAAAGCTCGATAGACAAAAAGGTGAACCCGATCGAGCTGATCCGTACTGACAAGGTTTCGTTCATGCTGCCCGTGCAGAACTCCAACGGCGTCCGGATGAAGGCGACGGGCTTCACGCATGAGGTCGTGAACGGTCAGTTGAATGTTCGGATCGCGTATGAATTTGAGAGGGCGCGCTGATCCGAGCGCTCACGCCGGGTTAGTCTACCCGCTATTCCGTTAGCACTGCATACCAAAACGTAATCTCACCGCTACCCAGCTACCGTCTAATTGTTGCAATAATTGACTGACTCCAAATGGAACAGTGATTGCTCAGTTTATGAGTAAGCCGGGTTTTGTCCGGGGAAGTTTCGAGAGAGGGGAACAAAATGAGATCAAAAGTTTTACAGAGAGTGAGCGTTACTTTGTTGGCAGGCGCTGCTCTGTTCTTTGGCCTCACGGTCGACGCGAGCGCTCAACGCAACCGCGGCCGCGGTCGTGTAGAACAGCAGCAACAGCAGGACGCTAATCAGGGTCAGCAAAACGAGCGAGCGGCGCAAGCACAACAGCGGCGCGACGAGCGGGCGGCACAGCAGGAACAGCTCCGACAGCAGCGGGCTACTCAGCGTCAGGCTCAGCAGGCACAACAGCAGCAACAAGTACTTCAACAGCGGCAACAGAGGCGCGCCGCCCAGCAAGAGCAGCAGCGTCAGGTTTGGGCCCAACAGCAGCAAAGGCGTCAGACCCAGCAGGACCACCAGCAGCAGGTTTTGCGACAACAACAGGAGCGACGCCAGATCCAGGATCAGCGTAATCAGCAGCAGGTCTGGCAGCAGCAGGAACGTCGCCGCCAGCAGATCCAGGACCAGCAGCGCGCTGATCAACAACAGCAGATCCTTCGGCAGCAGCAACAGCGACGTCGAGATCAGTTACAGCAGGACACCTGGAGGACGCAGCAGGAAGAAACACGGCGCCGGCAGCAACAGCAAGTGTTGCGGCAGAACCAGCGACTTGAAGATCGACAGCGGACCGGAACCTGGGACTCGCGACAGCGTTACCAGACTTATGACCGTCAGCAGCAGCAGGTACTTCAGCAGCAGCGCTGGCGGCAGTACAACAGCCGCTGGAGAGACTGGCAGTCAATAGAGCGCAGGCGTCAGCAGGAACTGCAGCGACAGCGGCGTTTGGCGTATCTTCGTTACCAGCAGCGTTACTGGGAGCGGATCAGACTGGATCAACTTCGTCTGCAGCAGGCTCGGTACTACGACAACCTGATATACGATTACCGGTACAATCGGGGCGGCAGCTACTACTACACAAGCAGCTACGGCGCTCAGATGCTTCGCGACGCGATCAATCGCGGGTACGAAGAAGGCTTCTACGCAGGTCAGGCCGACCGTCAGGATGGATGGGGATTCAATCCTCATAACTCCTATGGTTACCAGGATGCGAGTTTTGGTTACGATGCGTACTACGTGAGCTTGGACGATTACAGTTACTACTTCCGTGAAGGTTTCCGACGCGGATACGAGGATGGTTACTACGGCCGATACGAGTACGGCCAGTACTATGGCGGCAAGTACCAGATACTTGGAGCGATAATCGGAACCATACTCGACATCGTCAGATACTAATTCTGATTTTCTGAAATTGGGTGAACCTTGGGCTCGACGCGGCATTATCGTCGAGCCCTTTCTTTTGGTCCAAGCGCCCCGTTATGTATTTCTGCGAAAACTTTACTATCCTTTAGCCAAACGGATGGCATCACCCTTAGTCACAATCATCGGCCGGCCCAACGTCGGCAAATCCACGCTGTTCAACCGCCTTACGGGATCACGGAAGTCGATCGTCGGCGATGAACCGGGAATTACCAGGGATCGGATCTACGGAGAGGTCGAATGGAAGTCGAAAACGTTCGAGCTCGTGGATACGGGTGGCATCGTCCCTGATGACGAAGCGATCATTCCGGCGAACATCTTCAGGCAAGCCGGATTCGCAATCGATAGCGCCCAGGCGATCATCTGGGTCGTCGATGCGAGGGCGGGCGTAACGCCCCTCGATGAGGAGATCTCGGTCTATCTGAGGAACATCGGGAAGCCGGTTTTCATCGCGGCGAACAAATCCGAGTCGCGAAAGGTGGAAGACGAGGCGGCGGAGTTTTATCAGTTCGGTTTCGAGCTGACGCCGTTATCGGCTGAACACGGTACGTCGGTCGGCGATCTGCTCGACAAAGTGTTCGAGGTGCTCAGATTCGAGGACGAAGATGAGGAGGGGACGAGTGATGAGATCCGTCTCGCGATCATCGGGCGTCCGAACGTCGGCAAATCGTCGCTGCTGAATAAGATCCTCGGCGAAGAACGTGTCATCGTCTCGCCGATCGCGGGAACCACCCGCGATGCAATCGATACCAACCTGACCGTCGACGGACAGAAGTTCTTGCTTATCGACACGGCGGGCATTCGGCGAAAGGGAAAGACGACCGAGATGGCCGAGAAGCTTTCCGTCATCATGGCAAAAAAGGCTCTCGAGCGCGCCGATGTGGCTATCCTCGTGATCGATGCGGCCGAGGGTGTCGCAAATCTCGATGCGAATATTGCCGGGTACGCGGTCGACTCCGGATGCTCGGTGATCATCGCCGTCAACAAGTGGGACGCAATAGAAGAGAAGGAAACGAATACGGTCTACGAATTCGAACGAAACCTCCGCCGGCAAATGAAGTTTCTCGACTGGGCGCCGCTCGTTTTTATCTCGGCGTTAAGCGGCCAGCGGGTGCAGAAGATACTGCCGCTCGTTGTGAGGGCAAATGCAGCACGCAACCTTCGGGTGCCTACATCGCAGCTAAACAAATTTTTCGAAGACAATATTTCGCAGCCAAAAGGCGGTACGGCTCCGGCACCGGTAAAAGGGGGTGTCTCGCGGCTCAAGGTGCAGTACATCACCCAGGGCGGCCTTCGGCCACCCTTGTTTGTTCTGTTTACTTCCGGCGGAAGCAAGGCCGGATTACATTTTTCATATCTGCGGTATGTTGAGAACAAGCTTCGGGAGGCTTTCGAGTTTTTCGCGACGCCGATCCGCCTTAAGGAACGACATAAAATGAAAAAGGCCGCTGGCGGAAGATGATGGACACGGTTCTACTACTCGTCAGACTCGTTCTCTTCGCCGTTTTCGCCGTCGCGGCGATCGGGAAGTTTCTCGATCTGGAAGGATCGGAAAAGGCGGTCAAGGATTTCGGGATGCCGGCGGATCTCGCCAAACCCTTCGCCGTCGCACTTCCGTTTGCCGAGATAGTCTTTGCGTTTTGTTTTTTGTTTACGTCGATGTCGTGGGTCGGCGCGATCGGCGGTCTGATCCTTTTGCTGAGTTTTACGGGCGGGATGATCTGGCAGATGGCTCAAGGGCGCGCTCCCGATTGTCATTGTTTTGGTCAGATCCACAGCGAGCCGGTAAGCCGGAAGTCACTCATTCGCAATGTGATCTTTTCTGTACTTGCGCTTTTTCTTGTTGCCCAGGGTCGTGATAACCAGGGTCTAGGTCTTACCGACGGCGATTCAAATACGATGGAGTTGGTACTCATTATTCTGGCGGTAGCTCTGATCTCTGCCGCGCTCTTTTACTTAAAAAAGGTACTCGATAATCAAAACCACATCCTGCGTCGACTCGAATTGCTCGAGGTCATTTCGCGCGAGGGCGTTCCGCAGGAACGAAATGACGCGGGTCATCCGCAGGATGGTTTGCCGATCGGCTCGCCCTTTCCGGATTTCGAATTGCCCAACACCTCGAACGGGACCGTCCGGCTCAAAGACGTATTAGCTAAAGGCCGGCCCGCGATGTTCTTCTTCGTGAGCCCGACATGTGAGCCCTGCCGCGCTCTGCTGCCTGACATGGAGCGTTGGGAAGCCGAGCTTGGTGAAAAGGTAAACTTTGTACTGGTCAGCAACGGCTCGGTCGAAGCGAACAGGGAGAAGTTGAGCGGCGTCTTCGATGAGGAAGTGATCCTTCAAAAGAGCCGGGAGATCGCGGACGCGGTACGGGCTCGATGGACACCGACCGCTCTGTTCGTGCGTTCGGACGGCACGATCGGAAGTCATCTCGCCGCAGGCGATGTCGCCATTCGCGAGTTGATAGAAAAAGTACGGTCGGCCGACTTAAGCGGCGATAGTGTCTACTTTGTCACCGGAACTGACAACGGGTCGCGTCAGCCGAAGATCGGGGAAACACTTCCGGATTTCTCTCTGCCGGACATCAACGGGCGAGAGATCAAAGCAGCCGATTTCCGCGGGAAGAAAACCCTCGCGGTCTTTTGGAGCCTTACATGCCCACATTGCACGGCGATGATGAATGACCTGAAAGCGTGGAATGACTCGCGGGGCGAGGAAGATCCGGAGCTTCTCGTTTTCTCCGATGGCGAAGCTGCGGACCACAAAGGTGTAGAATTGCGGGCACCTATCTTGCTGGACAAAGGCTATAAGACAGCGGAGAAGCTCGGGATGTTCGGAACGCCGTCCGCAGTAGTGCTCGACGCAGACGGGCGTATCGCGAGCGAGACCGGTGTCGGCGCGGCTAACATTTGGGCGCTTCTAGGCCGGAAGCCTTGAGAATTACTAATTACAATTACGAATCACGAATTACGAATGTGCGATAGGATTGCCTAAAAATTGATGCAAGCGATCGAGTGGAAGGTGACGGCGAGAGACGGAGAAGCCCGAGCGGGAATCCTTCATACGAGGCGCTCGACGATCGAGACGCCTGTTTTTATGCCGGTCGGAACCCAAGGCGCCGTAAAGGGCGTTCGGTTCGAATGGCTGGAGAAAGAGCTGGATGCTCGAATCATCCTTGGGAACACTTATCACCTTTTCCTCCGCCCGGGTGCAGGCGTAATGCGTAAACTCGGCGGACTTCATAAATTTACCTCGTGGCAACGGTCGATCCTCACCGATTC
>DASUSJ010000103.1:0-16954 GCA_036375155.1 Pyrinomonadaceae bacterium | reverse complement strand
TGGCACGCGCCGGGTTTTGAAAAAGTATTGACGAGATAAATCTGGTTGTGCTAGTTTCCTAAACACTGGATAGAAACTGAAACGCGCGTCCCAGGGATTCCTTCCTGCGATGCTTTTGATCAACGATCGATCGCCAGAGTGGCGTTCGAATGCCATTCGGAAAGTTTTTTCGAGGCCAGCTCCGCCTTGATCTTTCAATTGAATCCTCACTATAAATACGAGGCATTGAATGTTGTTCTTCTCCTCTTTAATAACCGTTCATACGGGCACTTCGCTTCTTTCGCTGCCTGATCTATCTTCACGAAACAGACAACCAAACAAAGTTCGTTACCGCGCCCGCCGGCCGCTTGAATCGTTTAAGTAGCCGGCTTTCTTGCACTCAGGTTGATCCCGCAACGGTGTCTGACCCGACGGAATTATGCAGCAGAATGAAGCGGGGACCGTGTTCATTCTGTCCCTATCTTGAACCGACCAAATGCCCGGTTTCGTTCAGCTACTTTTGTTTGTTCTTGGATGCTTAGTATTTCACCAGTTGAGCTCTTGCAAGGTTATGAAGAACGATTTTTGTAGGGCATTGGCAGCCAATGACCGCCAGACGCTTCAAAAAGTCGTAGATGACTTTCTAGTTGAAGTGAAGAGCGAGAACGATCAGCAGCAACGTTTCCAGAGGATCGAGTCGTGGATTTCGGATCACGATTGTGTCCGGTCGGTGGAGGCGTCCCCGGATCTGATCGATACCGACCCGCCGATCAAACAGTTTATTGTCACGCCGCATGGAGACGCGAAACCCATCACGATCGGGATCTCCCTTGCTCAGGACCGGTGGCGATTCCATAGGAAGTAAAGCTTTTCAGTATGGATAAGAAAACAGCGATTCGCGAACAGCGGCGGCTAGAGGAAAACCTGGACGATGCCAAAAGCGTTCTATCCCAGATTCCAAACGTGCTAGCGGTGGGAATCGGGATGAAGGAATCCGATTACGCGTTCACCGACCAAATATCCTTCCGGGTTTACGTTCCGGCGAAGAAGAGCCTGTCCGAGCTGGCTCCGGAGGAGGTGATTCCGCGTTTTATCAACGGCATCCCCACCGACGTCATAACTCCGTTGGTCATAACGAACGACTCGGATGTCTGCGGTACCGAGAGAAGGACCTTGAGTCATCACCGGCCTTTAAAGGCGGGCATCGCGATCTCAACCGACTCGACCAGTTACGGAACGCTGGGATGGTTCGGGAAACTTACCGACGGAACAGTGGTGATGCTCACGAATAAGCATGTCCTTTATGACGAGACGAATGTGACTGATACGCGAAAGTTGAAAACGGCGCAGCCGCAGGTGGGCGATCCGAGCACGTGTTGCTGCTGTACTTGCGGGAGCGATAACGTTATCGGCGAATCAATAGTGGGCGTCCGCGATATTTCGCCCCCGAGCGATACATCAGTCGATTGCGCGATCGCGAAAGTCAACGCTGATGTCGCGTCGAACATCGTCCTCCGGATAACCAATGATGCGACAACCGAGGTGCTGTCCGTCCGGGGAACAGCTACCGCCGTCGTCGGTGACGCCGTGAAGAAGATCGGGGCGAGATCGGGATTCACAAAAGGCTCGGTAGTTCACATCGGTGATATTGCGGTTACCGCTGCAACCGACGCCGGCGGAACGACGATCGCTATCAGACGGGGGCAGGTACTGATCATTCCCGATGCCACCGAAACCTACCAGGTGAAGGAAGGCGTGTGTAAATTTGCATTCTCCAACAGCGGTGATTCGGGTGCTGTGATTTTGAATGCGGACAATAAGATCATCGCTCTCAATTGGGGAGGTGACCGAACGACGAATGTCGTTGGAATTACCATCGCCTGTCATATCCAAAACGTGCTTGATAAGTTGAGCGCCAACGGTTCAGCCGTGACTCTCTTACAAAGTCCTCCGGGAGATAGTGCACCAGGAAAGGTGTCGAAATTCAGTCGACACGAATCGACAGTTTCGAAGAACCCGCTCGAGGAGATCCGCGATGCGAACGAGGACAGCCTCTTATATTGGCTGTATGAGAAGCATCATCGAGAGGTGCTCGAGCTGATCAATCATTCCAGGCCGGTAACCGTGGCATGGCAGCGAAATCAAGGACCCGCCTACGTGGCCGCCCTCGCACGGGCGACCCGTGAAGACGCATACGCGATCCCGTACAGCATTAATGACATTTCGCGTGAGGATCTGCTGACGAAACTGCGAGCGGCTTTGATGGCGCACGGGTCGGACGCGTTGCGAAAAGACCTCGAGAGATTTGGTGACGAGCTGATCGCGACCGTCAGGTCCGGGGAGAGCATTCCGGAGCTGGCAATGAACATGAAAGAGTCGGGTTTCATCGACGTCTTACCATCCAGCTCGGTTCGAGCATTCGTCTGATCCTATGGCCGGCGCAAGACAAACGGGCACATTCGAGGCTATTACTCTGGGCATAGGCGAATTCCTTGCACCGCTCGAGGAAGAGCTGTCGAACGGAGGGGCGCGAGTGCTTCTCGCGGAATTGGGACTGCAGCTGCCGCCGTCGGCCGATACCGTACCGGGATTCAGCAACGCCGTCAGCAATACCGTCAATGCCACCAAACAATTGCCGGGCCTGATAAATAAGTTAGTTACGGCGATCGACTCGGACAATATCGGCAATATTGCGACTGCAGCCAAGGAACTCGCCCAGGTAATAGTCAACACGATCCAGGGCATCGACTCGCTCTCGGCCTCGATCCCGGCGCTGAGCGGTGCGACCGGGATCCCAGCCCCGGTGCTTAACAACTTTGCTTCAAATCTACCCAAGCGACTGATCGATTTTCTTATCGTGCGGAACCTGGAATTGGCTCCGATCATTCCCGAGGTCCTCGAATTCATCGGTGCGATCGAACGCAAGCTAAAGAACTCCGGTTCCACCGACCCCAATCTGCCCGAATATACGGATTATGTATTCAACGTTGATCAGCTGACCAACTTTATTACAAAACCGGTCGATCATTTGAAGACACGTTACGATTGGGGAAACGGCACATTCAACGGCTCCAAACTTTTGCCTGTTCTTCAGGACCTGATCGCGAAAGCAGGTTTTCCAGCGATCATCGATACATCGGTTTCCCCGAACGTACTGGATGTAGTCATCGCCGAGCTCGTTCCGAAAACTGATGTCGATCCGAAAGGGATCGAGATCAGCCTCGTGAAGAAGATCGAGATCGACCGGGCGGTGCCGTTCAACCAGGGCGGTGACTGGCAGCTCGAGGCGGTCGTGAAGAACGACCTGGAGGCCGGCACATCCATCATTCTGCAGCCGGACGACAACATAACTCTCGAGCCACCGAGCGTTGCGGCGAACGGCGATTACGGGATCAGGTTTCGTTCGGGCCGAGCCGATGGTACGCCTTTCATAATTTTCGGACAGCCTGGCCAGTCGCGTCTCGAGGTAAAGGAATTTACTCTCGAAGCGTTAACAAAGCTCAACTTCGGCTCCGGTCTTTTCGCGAAAGCGCCATTTGTGATCGGCGGAGAGATCCGAGGCGGCAAGATCGTCATCGATACATCTGGCGCGGACGGCTTCATCAATAAGCTTCTCTCCGGCATAAGGGTCGAAAACGATTTCAATCTCGGATTGGGGTTCAGCTCGTCGCAGGGTCTGTTCTTCCACGGAAGCAGCGTCCTGGAAATACGCCTCAATATTCACGTTTCGCTTGGGCCGATCGATATCAACGGACTCTATCTTTCGTTCGGCATCGAGAACAAGAAATTCCCCATCGGGTTGGCCACCGACATCCGCGCGTCACTCGGTCCTTTGGTTCTGGTCGTGGAGAATTTCGGTGTCCGGGCAATCGTCAGTTTGCCGGATGACCGCAAAGGAAACGCCGGACCGTTGAATCTCGAGTTCGGATTCAAGCCGCCGAAGGGTGTCGGGTTGTCGGTCGATGCCGGGATCGTTAAGGGTGGCGGTTATCTCTATTTTGATCCTGACAAGGGAGAGTACGCGGGTGTCTTGGAGCTCTCGATCGCAGCGATCGTGACGGTCAAGGCGATCGGGCTCATCACGACAAAGATGCCCGATGGTAAACCCGGCTTCTCGCTGCTTCTGATCATCACTGCTGAATTCGGAACGGGTATACAGCTTAGCTTTGGTTTTACCTTGCTCGGCGTCGGCGGTCTTCTCGGTCTGAACAGGACGATGTTGCTCGAGCCACTCGCTTCGGGCATCCGAACCGGGGCGATCAACAGCATCATGTTCCCGCCAGACCCGGTCGCGAACGCACCGAGGATCATCAGTGATCTCCGAACGTATTTCCCGCCTTACGAAGGAAAGTTCCTGATCGGCCCGATGATAAAGCTTGGATGGGGCACTCCGACGCTTATCAGCATCGCTTTCGGTTTGATCATCGAGATCCCGGGTAACATCGCGATCGTCGGTGTACTTCGCATCGCCTTGCCGGAAGCGAATGTTCCGATCGTTACGATCAATGTCGCCTTCGTCGGGGCGATCGAATTCGACCGGAGCAGGGTTTGGTTTTTCGCCGCCATGTTCGATTCCCGGATCCTATTCATGACGATGGAAGGGGACATGGGGTTATTGATGGACTTCGGAGCCGATCCAAATTTCGTTTTGAGCGTCGGAGGATTTCATCCGCAGTTCAATCCACCGCCGCTTCCCTTTCCAAATCCGCGGCGCATTCACATCGACGTTTTGCGAACGCCGGTCGCTCGAATCACCGCCGAGAATTATTTCGCGATCACATCGAACACGGTGCAGTTCGGCTGCAGGGCCGAGTTCTTCTACGGCGTAAGTGCCTTCAACCTGCACGGACATTTCAGCTTCGACGCCCTTTTTCAATTCTCGCCGTTCCGTTTCATCATCGAGATCTCGTTCTCGCTCGGAATGGATGTATTCGGCGCGGGTGTCTTCACCGTTCGCCTTAAGCTCCGTCTGAGTGGTCCCGCCCCGTGGAATGCTCGAGGCACCGCGACACTGTCCATCGATCTCTGGCTCTTTTCCATCGATATATCGGTGGACTTTGATATCACGTGGGGCGAAGCCGAAAATCCAAAGCTTCCGTCGATAAAGGCCGTTCCGTTGCTCGTCACTGAATTTAACAAGGCGGACAACTGGACGGCGAAGATACCGGCAAATATCAACCTTCTCGTCAGCCTTCGCAAACTCGACACGAATGTCGAAAAGCTTGTGCTCCATCCGGTAGGCACACTGAAGATCAGCCAGAGAACGGTTCCGCTGGGAATTCACATCGACAAGATCGGAAACAATGCGGTTGAGGATGCACATCTGTTATCCGTCCAGGTAACGTCCGCGGGATTGAAGAAGAATTCCGATCCGAAAGAGAGGTTCGCGATCGCTCAATACCAGGAGATGAGCGACGCGGACAAACTATCCCGACCCGCCTTCCAGGAGATCGAAGCCGGTGTCGAGCTAGCGTTCAATGGGAAGCCGCTCGGGTCTTCGAAGGTAACCAAGCGCATCGTTCGCTATGAAGTGAAAGTAAACGATGTCGATGGAAAGCATCACGCCTTCCGATGGTTTAGCAAAATGGGAACGCTCTTCTTCCACTGGATGAGCGGTGCGGCGATCGCGTATTCAGATCTGTCGTACGCGAAGAAGAAAACTATGGTGCCGACACTCGAAAAAGAAAGAGTGAAAGTCGGTCAGCCTGGTTATGTCCTCGCAGGTGTGGCGGATAATAAGCCCGTCGTCTCACAGGTATTTCGGTCCGAGGCACACGCGCAGGATTTCTTGAGAACCGCGATATTGAACGATCCGGGAGTGACGGACGAGATCCACGTCATCCCGAACTTTGAAGCAAAATCGATATGAGCGCCCCAACTTACTCTTTCTTACCGTATCTTCGCGAGGGACTCGCCAACAGTCTTCAGTCCACCGGAGGCGCACGCGGAACATTCACGGTCGACATGAACGTCATCGGCGATGCCGTGACGGCGCCGGTCGATCAAAAGAAGGTCGAGATCTATGGCCCGGGCGACGTTGTCGGCATCGACCCGCGCAGCGTGGTGAAAACCGACCCCCATGGGTGGATCACGAATTTCGAACCAAATTACCTGGCCTTTATCGATTTCTATAACGAGGATTTTCCGTGGCGGTACACGCCTACTCCGCCGGCCGGCCGGCGTCTCAGCACGTGGATCTCACTTGTTGTTTTGGAGGAAGGCGAGTTTACCGAAGGCCAGAACTCTGTCGATAGACCGCTGCCGACTTTCAAACTGAAGTCGCCGGCGATTCGCAACTTCTTTCCAAAGTCCGATCAGCTTTGGGCTTGGGCGCACGTTCATTTCAACGGTGATCTGGCCGCTGCGGACAGCACCATCCTCGTCGACAACCTCGCGGCCGTAGACACGGCTCTCGACAGACTCCAAGCCTCTCTGAACAAGAATCCGGACACGGCATATTCCAGGCTGATGTGTCCCCGCAAACTAAAGCCGAGCGCCGCTTATCATGCGTTTGTGATCCCGTCGTATGAAAGCGGAAGGCTCGCGGGTCTTGGTCGCAGCGCAGCGGAGATCTCGGCGGCGCAGTTGAAGATCGCCTGGGAAGATCCGGCCACCATCGAGTTTCCCTACTATTACCGTTGGCAGTTCAATACCGGAAAAGAAGGTGATTTCGAGTATCTCGTTCGTCTGTTAAAACCAAAAGTTGCCGACAGCCGGGTCGGACGCCGCGTCATGGATATGACCGACCCCCGCGGAAACCTCGTCTGGCAGGAAGATCCCAACCCGAACCATAAACTTGGCGGTATCCTTCGCCTCGGCGGAGCTCTTCAAGTTCCGGAAGAATCGTTAACGGACGAGGAAATCGCGAAGGCTGAAAAATTCGATAAATGGGCGTCGCGAAGCTTCCCTCATCCATTTCAGGTTCAGCTTGCCGGTTTGCTGAATCTCGCTGACGACTACAACATCTCGACGTCCGTGGCGGCCAACACGGAAGCCAAACAGCTCGGGCTCGATCTTACGATCACTCCCGAAGGTGAAGAGCCGGATCCTAACGAGGATTCCGACCCCTTGATCACACCTCCGATCTACGGCAAATGGCACGCGATGGTCGAACGGGTTTACGTCGATCGCAACGGCGATCGGATCGACAACAACTACAACTGGCTGAACGAGCTCAATCTCGATCCGCGTTTCCGCGTTCCGGCTCATTTCGGTACGAGAGTAGTTCAGGAAAATCAGGAGAACTACATGGAGGCGGCTTGGGAACAGATCGGCGACGTGTTGAAAGCCAACACGCAGATTCGTTACGGCCAGGTCGGGATAGCCGCGAGCAAGGCTCTAATGGAAAAGCACTTCGTCCTCGGTGAAACAACCGCTGTGGCGAAGACACTGCTGCTGACCGCACCTCTTCAAAAGCGTGTCATGTCGACTGACGACAAGGTCACGGTCTTTCACCTGATGCGACAATCTGTGATCCCCAATACGGTTCTATCGCCACCGATGCGAAGAGTGCTACGCCCGCGCGGACGGCTGGCTCGTCATTTAACAAAGCATCTACCCGCGGGTGAAAAGATCCGTCTCGAATCGATCGTCACGAGAATAAACGAAGGAACAATAGTTCCGGCGCCACCAAAGCAGATCCCGCCGGCTCTGCCCGCTGTCGATACGCTTGTCGAAAGCATCGAGCCTCGCATTCCTGACTTTTTGAAAGACCTGCTCCGTCTCTACTCCTGGCTTCCGTACGTTGCATTGGCAATCGCTCTGTTGATCGTTTTGTTGGCGCTCTCCACCGGTTCGACCCCATTTATCATGGTCGCACTCGTTGTCGCCGGCGCCCTAGTTTATGTATGGACTTTGTTAACTGATTGGTCCCGACAGCTGGCGCTCGCCGATTCGATAAGCTCGAACAACGTCGCTCCGGAATCCGTCGATCAAATGCCGATGAGCCCGGATTTCCGGTTGACGGACTTTGGCGACCCTTTCACTCCTCGGGCGGGTAACATCGATAGCCCTGAAGGAAAACTGTTCAAGAATTCCATAAGAGACCTGCACCGGCTGCTGCGAATCTCCAGACAAAGCATTCCGGAGGTCGTCCGGCCGATCGTGCCCGATCTTGATTTTGTCGCTGCGGATATTCTCGCTCAGCTGCGGCCTGAAAAGACGATCCCTGCATGGGTCTACGAACACATCACCATCCCGCCGCGGATCAAAGATGAGCTGGCGGATGAAGGGTTCGTTGAGGCGATGAACTATCCGAAGATCAACAAGCCGATGTACGAAGACCTTAAGAAGATCTCCGACGAACTGTTCCTCCCGAATGTCGAGCTCATCGAGCGCAACAGCATGACGCTTCTCGAGACCAACCAAAAGTTCATAGAAGCTTATATGGTCGGACTGAATCACGAATTCGCGCGTGAGCTGTTGTGGCGTGAGTACCCGACCGACCAGCGCGGAAGTTACTTTCGCCAGTTCTGGGATACGTCAAGCGTCTTGAAGGATCCGGCTCTCAAAAACAAATCTGAAGACGAACAGCGTGAACCTTACTACGACATTCCGAAGCTCCATTTGTGGCGACGCCGTAGCAAGCTCGGCGATCACGATCATCGCCAACCGCCGGGTGAGCCGCCGAGAAACGAACTGGTCCTGGTGATCCGCGGTGAGCTGCTCAAGAAATACCCGCGCACTGTCGTATACGCGCATAAAGCGGACTGGACGAAACACCCGGATACCGGGCAGCGAGACAAGAATCTCATCCGCAGCCTTCATCAGCCTGCGGAGGGTGATAAAGAAAAACCCGATCCGTCTGTCGTTCTCACACCGACCTACCAGGCGAAGATCGACCCGGACATCTACTTCTTCGGATTTGATCTTACGGTCGATGAAGCGATGGGCATAACCGATCCCGAGACGCCGACATTAAACAATGCCGGGTGGTTCTTTGTCATAAAGGAACGACCCGGCGAACCGCGATTTGGTCTCGACGTGCAGGCACCGGACGGCGGGAACAGCAAACTAGTGAGCTGGAATGACCTGGACTGGTCGCGGGTATTGCCGGGTGACGGCGTCATTGATGTTTTGACTCTGCCGGCGGCCGTCCAGCTACCGGCTACGACACCTGCGTCGGATGGCGGAACCGAACAGGAGGGTCAGAAGACGCAATACCTTGATGACAAGAATATTACCTGGGACGCGAACATCGATGCGGCGAACCTGGCTTACATCCTTTATCAGGTCCCCATGATGGTGTGCACTCATGCGGCCGAAATGCTGTTGAAGAAGAAATAGCCGGTACAAACATATGGCTGATTTTCAGTTAACTCGCGAGAAGTTAAATAAGGGGCGCGACGATCGCGAAACGGCTCGACTTGACGTTACCGCTTCGACACATCGACTTCGTTCTCTCGAGCAGCGGCGGCGGGAGCTCGAAAGACAAAAAGGTGACGACAATGAAGCTTTCGCACACGCCGCCGAGGACCTCGATCAGAAGATCGCGTCCGAGAAACAAGTCCTCGCGAGGCACCGCGAAAAATACAGTGGCCTGATCGAAAGTTTGTCTGAGCTCGAGCTGGAGTTTGAGCGATTTGTTGATCCGCGGCGCGAGCTCGGCCAACATTTTTCCAACAACACTCCGTTTCTCCTGTTTCCGCTTCGTCTGGAGACGAGATTCAAGACCGTCGATGACGGCAAACAACTTTGGGTACGCGTCTATCCGGACGAATGCCTGGTCGATAGTTTCGAGCCGCTTCTTTCCGGAAAAGAAGTAAACAACGGAGCGCGGTTCTGGGCCGAATATTACGGTGCCGGCACATCCGCTGATCCCGAAGATCCGGATCCCGAGGTATTGAACTTCCAAAAGGCGGCATGGGCCCTGCTGGTCTCCGCTGCCGGCGACGGCCGTGCCGCATGGATCACCCGCCGGTTGAAACCAGACACGACGAAAAGCGTGTTCCCGCTCCGCGGCGACAAGACCGTGATATTGGCGATCGCTACCGACGAATGGGACTCAACGCAGCAGGGTGCGATCTTCGATCTGCTGAGCAAGCTCTGGTTCGCTAACGGAAACGCTCAACTGATCGATCAGATCAAGACGGACTTCAACAACGCGAATCCGGGGATGGATGCCGATCAGATCTTTGAAAAGTATCGCCCGGTGAACTTCGATGAAAAGTTGCCGCTTGAAATAAAGAAACGGGAAGACGCCATTCTAAAGATCGCGGTTGCCGTGTTCAATGACCTCAAGAATGTGGCGGGGAAGGAACACGGCTGGTCGCAGGCAACGCGCGTAAACCTGATGCCCGAGCGACTTGCCCTTATCCGCTTCAAAGGCGGTGCCGCGATGGATCCGATATTCGGTCGGACGATTCCCCATCCGCTCCCTACCAGTCCCGATCCATCGAAGGATGCAGAAAAGCAGTTCGAGCAAACCACGGAAGGCGATCTTGAATTTGCGGAGTCGATAAAGTGGGTCGCCGACTTCGATCGCGCTGTCGAGATCGGGATGGGTTTTCGAGTCGATCTCGCGGCTGATGAGGCCGAGGGTTTCGAGCGCCTCATGGTTTTGGGTGTGAGGTTGGGAAGCGATTCGAAAACCGGTAAACAGCAGCTAGAGGAACTGTTCGACCATCACTATTTCAGCAAGAAAGGATTCACGCTCGTTACACAAGGTACGCCGACAAACAATACCGGTGCGGCCGGTTCCGGTTATACCGGATCGGACGACCCCGACCAGACATTCGACCTCTATTTCAACGGGAAAGACGGTTATTCGGAAACGACAGACCCGCTTCTCAAACGCGATGGACAATGGTTCGCGGAATGGCTCGGGCTCGATCACTCGACCGTCAAGAAAGTCCTACACAGTGATAAGCGGGATCAGGCCGACGCACGAAATATGAATACGGCTCTGTGGCCGGCGACGATGGGTTACGTGCTCGAATCGATGATGGAAGGCGGTTTTTCCGGGGAGACCTTGTTACACACGCGGAACTTTTTTAATGACCATGTCAGCGGACGCGGCGCCGTGCCAGCGATCCGTATAGGCAATCAGCCTTACGGTATTTTGCCGACCGCCGCATTCGATCGTTTGAAATGGATGAACGTCGGACAGGATGACCATCATATAAGCGTACTCAACACCGGCTATGCCAGGTTCATAAAAAACCTCTACGAGCTTTTGCTGAAAATGGACGCCTACTGGGCGGTACATATGCTCGGCAAAGTTCCTTTTGTTTCGAAACCAACGACGAGTCCGTATCAGGACCTGCTCGACATCATTGTCCGCAATGCGAACTCCGTGGAATTTCACCGGCGCTATCTGGAAAGCCTCATCGAGCTGACCAACAAGATGAGCATAATCAAACCCGGATTCAAGGCGAATCAGAACGTCGTTATCGATGCGCTCAAGCTTCTTCACGACACGCTCGGCTATCAAACCGATATACTCCCGCAGATCGCAGCTTTGCTCGGAGTGTCGTGGGAAGTGCCGGTGAAGCATCTGATCGACGACCGGCCGCTTTCTGAAGAGAACGATATTCGCGACTATACGGCGGACAAGAAGAACTATATAGAGGCACTCATCGATCAGGCGAAGAAGGGAGAGAACGCTGTTCGTATAGGCGAGGGACTTACCCAGCGACCATCCGCAGAGCTGTATCGCCTCCTGAAGTACGCGTTGGAGCTTGGCTATCACAAGAGCGCCGTCGATGCGGCGGAAGAGAAACAGGTCTTCGCAGCTCACGCCGTCGCTTCCATGCGAAAAGAACACGCTTTCGTCCACCAGCCGTTTAAGGAAGATGTCGTCGAAAGCCGCTACGCAATTCTTTACGACACGCTGCCGGCCGTATCACCCGACAAACCGATGTGGCAGGTCGTACGAGATTCTCTGACCGCTGCGGAAGTGCCGTTCTTTTCGAAATACCTTGCGTCACAAATAAAGGCGCTCGAGAACCTGAAGGACGCTTCGACGGCGAGGCTCGAACGAGCGTTCGTCGAACACCTGGATTGCTGCAGCTACCGCCTGGATGCTTGGAAGGCTTCGATCGTTACGAGCGGACTTTCGACGATGCGGAACAACCAGCCGGGTGACCACTTCGATCGGCGCCGCACCGGGATCTATATCGGTGCTTTCGGATGGCTCGAGAACGTCCGGCCCGAGAAGAACAAGGTGCTCACACCGAAATCGATCCCGGAAGACCTGGTGGAAGACTTCAATCGCGATGGCAAAAAGCAGTTCGTGACCGACGCCGCGAATGAGGGATATATTCACGCGCCGTCGTTGAACCAGGCAGTCACAGCGGCCGTGTTGCGAAACGGATTCGTATCGCACGGGAAGCCCGATGCGACGAACGTGCTTGCCGTTGACCTGACCTCTGAACGGATCAGGCTGGCGCTGTCAGTAATTGAAGGCATCCAGGGGGGTCAGAGCCTCGCCGCGTTGCTCGGCTATCATTTCGAACGAAAGTTACATAACCGGCAGGACCTCACGTCCAAGAAGATCGACAGCTACATTTACGCGATAAGAAAGCTTTTTCCGTTGAACGCCGACAAGCTTAAGGAGACGCGTCATCTCGACAACTCGGATCCTTCGGTCGACCCCGAGACGGTTCCGATCACCGCGATTGAGGCGAGGAACGTGGTTCACGGGGTCAAGTTGGCTGAACACGTGAAAAAGCAGACGAGTGCCGCTAAGAAGCGGTACCCTTTCGGGCTGGCCCTGCCTTTCGCAGACAGTGTGATCACGACTGCGATAACCGAGACGGTCGCCGAGCTCATAAACATCGCGGACGCCGTAGCCGATCTCGGGATGGCGGAAAGCGTGCATCAGGTCGTGATGGGAAATTACGATCGTGCGGCCGGGGTTCTCGAAAGCTACACCAAAGGAAATTATCCGCAGGAGCCGGATGTGATCCGAACGCCGCGGAGCGGGCCGACGCTCACACATCGAGTGTCCGTTCCCTTCGCGTACGTCGCCGTGGATCCAGATGCCGGTGCGAGTCCGCGGGCCCAAGGTGAGCCCTCGGTGAACGCGTGGCTTTCGAACATATTGCCACCGCTCGATAAGATCGTCTGCCAGTGCTCCTTTACAAGTCGCGCCGACGGTCTGTCAAAAACGGAAGAGGTCTCGTTGAACCAGATCGGCCTCGAGCACATTGACCTTCTGTACATGCTGAATGCGGCGGACACTAACGCTTTGGACGAACTTGACGACCGCATCATCTTTCTTCTGAAGATGAATTTCGATCCGGTTCTCGAGGGCGATTTTGTTATCAACTACATCGAGGAGCCCGCGACCGCGGATAGATTTTCCGTATTCCAGGTCATGCCCCTGGTCAAAAGCCTTCGAGTCCTGATAACCGAGTCCGCGGCGTTGACGCCGGGCGACATTGCGTTACCAAATGAAGCGGATAAGAAAGAGATGCCCGCCCCGGAGCTGGATCCGACGCGTGCGAACAATATCCTGACTCAATTGAAAGCCGATCTGAAATCTGCCACGGATCCGGGTGGGGTCGTAGATGACCTGCGGAATTTGCCGGGGCTGGAATCGCTAACCGACGTTCAGCGGGCGGCCGCACTGGAAACGATCCGTCAGAATGCCGATGACATACTTGATAGATTCAGTGCGTTTCTGATTACCCTCGCAACCTACGGAATTCAGCAGACGAGTATCGGTCCGCTGCATTCGGCCAGGCAGCAGTGGTACATGGAATTAAAAAAGAAGGTCGAGGTTTTTGCAGATCGCTGGAAACAAAAATCCGATCAGTATGATGAGCTCGAAGCGCTTCCGCCGACCACGGAAGAAGAACTACTCAGTATGGAGCGGCTGATCTCCACCTCAACCACTGCCGGAGTAACCCTTGCCGATGTGCAGGCTAAACATGCTCTGTTCATCAATGCGTTCAATGATCTAAAGCTTGTCCTGGACACGCATTATGAAACGGTTTTCGGTTTGATTGACGACATCAGGGTTATCGACACGGCGCCATTCGATACGGACTTATTGGATATCAGCGACGAGCTTCGCCAGATCCCACTGTTCATCTACGATCTCCAGGCACGTGCCAATTCGCTCGTCGATGATCTGGAGAATACGAAGATCCCCGCCGCAGAAACGATCCAGACCAGCCTGCCGGGCTTGAGTTTGGAGGATCAAGCAAAACAGACCGAAGCCGCCGTGCAGATCGTCCTTGGTGAGCAGTTCGCAATGTTCCCGCGTTATTCAATGCCGGCCGCTTTGCAGGCCGAGGTCGGCAACTCCTGGAACGACACCGCAAGTTTGCTGAATCACCTCAGTGCTACACGGCTCGATCCTCTCGAGGACTGGCTGCATGGCATGGCACGTGTTCATGAAAAGATGAAGCACCTGGAAAACTGCATCGTGCTGCGCGACGCCTTTGAACTGAATGGCGACGACTTTGCCATCCATCCGGTGCAGCTCCCCTATAAGACGGAAAAATATCATTGGATGGCAATGCCTTTTCCGGTGGATGAGGTTGATATGGAAGAGGGCAACACGCTCCTCTACACGGCTTTCACCGACGCCGGCGCGGCGTCACCGAATGAGGTGTGCGGAGCGTTGGTCGACGAATGGACCGAAGTGATACCAACGACCGAGGAAGTAACGGGCATTACGTTTCACTACGATCGGCCGAATTGCGAGGCGCCGCAGGCGCTGCTGCTTGTCGTACCGACAACCTTCACCGGCAATTGGAACTGGAATGATCTGGTCGACGCAGTGACATACACATTCAGGGCTGCGAAATCGCGTTTCGTCGGTCCGACCGAGATCGACAGCACGCCATTTACGACGTTTCTTCCAGCGATAATCGGAGCGGAAAGCCTGTTTCCTTATTCGATCGTTCTGGACAACGAGGCGCATTACAAGGCGATCATTTAGCACTGCAGAAAATAGGTAAGATCTATGCTGATACCGACTGAGGTACAACTCAAAGCGATCGTAAAAGAGAAAACTTTCCCGATCAGTTACGCCTGGAGTCGTCTCGAGGGAAGACCGGAAACGAATAACTTCGACCGGGCACTTAAAGCTGAGGTCCGGGACGCTCTTTGGATGCTGACGCGTCAATGGCAGCTTGGCGAGTTTGAAGGCGACGACGCAGGTTCACCCGTGACGGCGAAGCTGTGTACCAGCACGATCGAGCTCGATAAATACGAAGCGAATGGCAATGGCGCACAGCCGTTTGACAGAACAGTTCCCTTTGAAGCGAAGGTAGAGCAGCGGCCGATCCCCTTTTCAGTTTTTCAACAGGACATTTCTTTAGATCTGCGGCTGATCATGGGCCGCCGCTGGCTGAGGATCCTGAAGAACGCGGGGTTCTTAACGGCAGCGATGAGGCAATTCTTTCTGGATCATTACGGGATCAGGAAGCCCGATCCGGATCTGGAAACGGACGCGGTGATCTGCGCACATCAGGAAACCTGGCAGCAATACGCCGCTGTGGCAGGAAGGATGATCGACGGCGGCAGGCTCTACCTCGAGCTAAGAGACAGTACCGTTCCCCCCTATCACGGTCTTCCGGATTTCCCTCCCGTCGGTACGCCAGCGGATTTCGATGCGCTTGGAGAGGATTTTCTCGGTTGGTTCGATGATCTGTTCTACCAGCCGACTGATCCCGTAAACGACGCGTGGGTACCCAGTCAGCTTGAATATCAGTTCGCGATCTCTGCCACAGATGGTGGAACGGAAAAGGTAATGCACGCCGAAGAGTACTATCACGGCCATCTCGATTGGTATAACGTCGATGTTGCCAAAGACGTCACTTCGCTCGGCGACCTGCCTGATGGAAGCCCGGCTCCCGTGCCACCAGAGCGGATCACTCAAAGTCTGATACCTGCGCCCGTGCAGTTCGAGGGCATGCCAAATACCCGGTGGTGGGCATTCGAAGACTCGCGAACCAACTTCAGCTACATAAAGCCGGATACCACCGAGCTTTCGAAACTCCTGCTTATAGAGTTCGGACTCATCTATGCCAACGATTGGTATTTGATCCCGTACGAAGCACCGGTCGGTACGCTGACACGAATAAAGGGCCTCACGGTAACCAACAGCTTCGGCGAAAACTTCTGGATCGATCCGGCCGGCGGATCTGGCGGAGATGAGGCGGGACGTTGGAACATGTTCTCGTTGAAAGCGGACAGCAAGCGCGCACCCGGGATAGACAAAGACCTTTTGTTGTTACCGACCGTGTCGAAGATCCAGGAAGGCAAACCTATCGAGGAGATACTCTTCATCCGGGATGAGATGGCCAATATGGTCTGGGGTGTTGAAACGGTGATCCCGCTGCCGGACGGCAACGGCAAGTCCGGTTTCGAGGCAGCGGCCGAATACCATTCGTATCGGCAGAAGCTTATCGACAAGTCTGTTGTCGCCGTCGCCCCTGAGCCGCCCGTCAGTGACGGAGAGGAAGTCGCGAAGATCCGGTACGAAGTGATGAACACGATCCCGGAGAACTGGGTGCCGTTTGTACCGGCCCATGTCGAGGGCAGCAACCGCGAAGTCCAGATCCAACGTGCGGCAATGCCGAGGATCCTGACGGGCGACCCCGAAAAGCCGGACAAGATCCGCCCGCGAACGTCGCTTTTGCAGGTCGGGCTCGCAGACCGCGATCCGTACTTTATCCACGAAGAAGAAGTGCCGCGGTCTGGAGTTCGTCTCAAGCAGTCGTACCAGCGTACGCGATGGAACGACGGGCGGGTGTTCGTCTGGCTGGGAGTTCGTAAGACGACCGGCCGCGGCGAAGGAAGCAGTGGATTAGGATTCGACCGGATCGTTGCAAAACGAGATACGTAAGTTATGCTGCTGGCCGTGACAAAAAGTACGGTCGCCGTACGATAGGCTTTCCCAGCCCGTCGCCATCTTAGTCCAATAATCGGGTAGCCTTTCAACAGTTCTGAAGAGGCAGTCTGAAAAGTCGGCCGTTAGTCCCCGAAGGGGACAGATTTAATAGCATGGCGTAGAGCG
>DASUSJ010000102.1:0-9810 GCA_036375155.1 Pyrinomonadaceae bacterium | reverse complement strand
CCTTCGCCCTCGGTCAAAATTTCTTCCGCCATCACCGCCACCGGAAGCTCGCCCATGAATTCGGACAGGCCTCGCACGCGGCTCCGCCATCGATCGTGTATCTCACCGCCTTTGGCCGCCATCAGAAGATCGAACGCCGGCGTCGTGAACATCGCACCTCCCGGCCGATCGAAATTCCCCGTCAGGATGTTGATCGCATTTATCAGCCACTGGCACAGCCCGCCGAACCGCTGCGTCGACAGGCCGATGCGTCCGTAACACACGGCAGCGCCGGAGGCGACAAACTCTCGCACAAGCCGACGGATGTCGCCGGCTGGAATTCCCGTCATGCGCTCCGCATAATCCGGCGGACAACGGTCAGAGATTTTTCGCATGATCTCGACGCCGTCGGTGAACTCAGCGAGTCTGCCTGGATCGACCAACCCTTCCGAGAACAGCACATTGATGAACGCAAGGAGAAGATATGCATCCGACCCCGGCCGGATAAAGAAATGCTCGTCTGCCACGCGCGCCGTCTCCGTGCGTCGCGGATCGATCAAGACTATCTTCCCGCCGAGGCCTTTGATCGCGTTCAGGCGATTAATGATGTCCGGCGACGTCATTAAGCTGCCGTTCGAGGCGAGCGGATTCGCGCCCATTACCAGGAAGAACCGCGTGCGACCGATGTCCGGTATTGGGATCAGAAACTGATGGCCGAACATCGCCCACGAGGCGAAGTGGTGGGGGAGCTGATCGACGGACGTTGCGGAAAAATTGCTCTTCGTTTTCAGCGCCTTCAGCAATTCCCGGCTGTTTAGCATCGTGCCGAGATTGTGTACCGACGGATTACCTTGGTAGACGCCGACAGAGTCGTGCCCGTAACGGTCCTGAATATCGCCGAGGCGCGTGGCAACTTCATCGAACGCCTCCTCCCAACCGATCTCATTCCATTCGCCGCCAACCCGACGCACCGGTCGCCGCAACCGGTCCGGGTCCTCATAGATATCCTTTAACGCGAGGGCCTTCGGACATATATGCCCGCGAGAGAACGGATCGAGTTTGTCACCGGTGATCGACAATATCTTTCCGTTTGCGTGCACGATCTCGACACCGCAGATCGCTTCACATAAATTGCAGTTTCGGTAATGCTTTTTCATGGTCTTTCGCGTCTGTTGAGTCCCATCGAGTCGAGCGAGTCTGGTGAATCTGATGAGGCTGGTGGGTTTGTTCCATGGTAGCTCGCGTCGCGAGCGACCATGGAATCAACCCCGATACACACGCCAGACTCAATGGACCGGTCAGCCTCACCAGACTCGCCCGGTCACCCGACTCAGCAGACTCTCCCGGGTCACCCGGCTCACCGCACCCCTCTAGACTCCCTCGGCTCGACAGAGATAGCATATTAACTCGTGTCAGTTGTCTACACCATCGGCCATGGCCGTCATGCCTTCGCGGATTTTCTGGAGTTGCTGCGACGGCACGACATCGAATTTTTGTGCGATGTCCGTAGTGTCGCTCGTTCCCGCTGGCCCCAGTTCAATGGGTTAGTTTTGGCCGAACTGCTTCGCGAGAATGGTATCGGCTACGAACATCTTCCTGAAACCGGGGGGAAAACTAAACCAAAACCGGAAGATCTCGCTCGCGGAGTGGATCGGATCGTCGAGATCGCTTCGGAGCTGAAAACCGTGATCATGTGCTCGGAGTCAAAACCGCTTTCCGATCACAAGATCCCGCGTGCGAATTGTCATCGTGTCGGTATGCTGGCGCCGATGCTGCGTGCCAAAGCCATCGAGCGGATAATTCACATCCTGCCTAATGGCACGTCGATCGAGTTCGACGAAGCGGCCGTGTCGTCAGTTTGGTAACGAGTTCGATTCGGCACCCAGCACCGTATCGCGGAGCGATAATTCTCGTACGACCCACCGAATCGCGAAACAAGGTCGTCCTCTTCAAGTGGCCGAAAGATAGACTGCCAGATCGCGGAGCCCATCAGAGCGTAGATCGCCACCAGTGGGGAGCCCAAAAAGAGAGCAACCGCCAGACCTTGCAATATCCCCGACACGGCCATCGGATTTCGAACGTAGGCGTACGGCCCAACGACGACAAGCTCTTTCGCATGGTCCAAAGGCAGTGGTGTTCCCCTCCCGACACGAGACATTGAGTGAGCGGCCCAAATCCCGATCAGACTTACAGCGGAAAAGATCAATACGGCTATTGGTTTTTGAAAAGGAAATTCGATACGGGCGATCCCCAGCTTGTCTTCAAGGATCGTGATCAGATACGGAAACACGATGAGGATGATGGACCAGATGACAACGATCTGAATATATGTCTTGAGTAGAACGTATCTGCTTGATGTTACCTTTGCCGGCCTAAACATGTTGCGGCCGATCGTGATTCCCGTCGCGAACGTCCCCGTCCAGAGCATCGCCGGGAGCATCAGCGCGACACCAAGCCATCCGCGATCGGTAATTGCCGTGAACGCAGAGGTGTAGATCGCCGCATAGCTGATGCTCCCAGTGACAAGCCACATCGCTGCGATCTCGTATCTGCTCTCCTTCCAGAGGAGCAACGCGGTTATCAGAGAACCGGCGGCGATAAATGCGATGTCAGGGGGCAGAAACGCAAACAACGAAGTATCGGTTCCCGCTTGGAGGCGAAAAAGATCTCGGGTGTCCGGTCTTGCGACAAGCATTATCCACCATGCGAAAACTGCTGCACCCTGCAAGACAAAGTATATGATGGCGAACCTACGGACTTTTTCCATGACTAAGCCGGGGCGCGGGCATTTGGTAGAATCGTGCTGAAATTTAGCAGGCAGCGAAGGTTATGTCCAAGCCGCTGACACAAAGAAGTCTGATACTCGTAAGCCGTCGGATGGCGAGGGGCGACAAGCACCTCGGGCTGATTATGCGGCGTCACGGTCCGCCCCCGCTCTGGGACCGCGCGCCGGGTTTCGCGACGCTACTCCAGATCATCCTCGAGCAACAGGTGTCGCTGGCATCCGCACGTGCTTGCTTCGATAAATTGTCCCGGCGTGTCGGCGACATCACGCCGGAGGGCTTATTACGCTCAACCGATGAACAATTAAAGGCCGACGGTTTCAGTCGTCAAAAAACGGCGTACGCCCGTCATCTGGCTGAGGCAGTACTCGAAAAACGGATCGACCTCGAGGCGCTTTATCAACTAAAGGACGGCGATGTAAAAGCAGAGCTCACCAAGCTCAAAGGTATTGGGGAATGGACCTCCGACATATATCTGCTTATGGCGATGCTGCGGCCTGACGTGATGCCGAAAGGTGATGTGGCTCTCCACACCGCCTGGCATAAGTTGACCGGCGAGCCCAGGCCCACATCTGATGAGTTTCTCGTAATCGCAGGAAGGTGGAAACCGTACCGCTCGGTTGCGGCGCGTATGCTTTGGCATTTTTATTTAAGCGAGAGGAGGAAACCCCAGCCGTAATGCAGCTGCCGTCCCGACAATCCGGAAGCTGCGAATCAATTCGTCCGGCGACCGTGAATCAAATTCTAACAAGGCGCCAACATCGCAGGATTAAGGTAGCGTCTTGTGTCCCGATACGCCGGCGCCAACCGGTACGAAGTTTGCCGAATTCGACCTACCCGAATCACGTTTGTGCAACGGGAAGTAACTGAGAGCTACGACGCCAGGAATGGACCTCCTGACGTTATCAGACTCTCGGTTTTATAAAAAACTGCTTTTCCAACTAGTCGTTTTTCAGCCTGCGCTGTGTTAGTTTTTTCTCGATGAAGATCCTCGATGTGGGCTGTGGAATGAACAAGCACGAAGGTGCGATCGGACTTGACCACAATCCCAAAACCGCTGCCGATGTGACCCACGATCTTGGCCAGTTCCCGTACCCTTTTCCGGACAATGAGTTCGACTTGATCGTTTCAAACCACGTCGCAGAACATGTTCCAGATCTGATGGCGTTCATTACCGAACTCTACCGCATTGCACGCCCAGGCGGGCGGATCAAACTAGTCACACCGCACTACACGAACCCCGACTGGCCGACGGATCCAACGCATCGCAATCACATCAACTCATATACCTTCAACGCCTTCATCCCCGATAGGGCGGTCTTCGATTTCTATACTGAAGTCCAGTTGCGTCCGGTCCGGACATACGTTTCACTCCTCTCGCTCTGGAAAGCGCTCGGGATCGAGTTCATCGTAAATCTCGACCAACGCTCCCCAGGTCTCCGTTTCACACGAAAATTCTGGGAGCATTATCTCAGCTACATCTTTCGGGGTAAGGAACTGCAGTTTGAGTTTGAGGTGGTTAAGTAGTGGTGAATTGTGAGCGGTGAATGCTAAATGGCCGTGGCGACGAGAAAGGTAGGCGGCAGTCAACATAGCTTGTCGGTTGGCAACTAAGCAAGACCATTCACCACTTACCATTCACCATTAACTTCGGCCAACTATTCCCGAACCTTATGTCATCTGTTATCGTTAGGATGTCTGCTTGAAAAAGCTTCATAGAGGTACCAAATGAAATACAGAATTATTGCGGCTGTTGCGCTTGGAATGCTGGTTTTGAATCTCTCCGGATCCACTCTTGCTGATTCCAAAGCAAAGAAGGCCAGGTTCAGCCAGCTCGTCTCGCTGCTGCCGGCGTCTGACGGTATCGTCACGTTGGATGCGAGGCGTTTCTTTTCGGACGCTCTGCCACAGGTACTGTCGGCCAACCAGCCGTTTTTAGGAAAGGTTACGAGTCATATCGAAGAGTTTAATGCGAAGGCCGGAATCGACGTTCGACAGTTTGACGACGTCGTGGTCGGAGTTGCGGCGAGACAGCTTGCGGTGAAGAAGCACGATGTCGATGTGGTTGTGATCGCCCGCGGCCAGACGGCTTCGACGGAGTTGATCGGCGTAGCGAAAACGAAAGCGAACGGGAAGTATCGGGAAGAACGTGTGGGCGATCGGGTGATGTATATCTTTGACGCTCACAAAGCGGTCGCTCAGACCCCCGCCGCAAAAGTTGCGGACCGAGTTGAGGAAGTCGGTGTTGCCGCCATTGATGACAGGACCATCGCGTTCGGCGACATAGGCCGCGTGAGACAAACTCTCGAAGGAAAAACCAGGGTCGGGACCGATCTTTCGACGCTGATTGAGAGAAATCCCTCGGCGATCGCCTCCTTTGCCGCAAAGCCTCCCGCGGGATTAGCCGCCTATCTTCCGCTGGCTAACGACGAGCTTGGTAAGAATATCGATTCTATCCAGTACGTGTACGGCAACGCGAATGTACTTGCAGGGAACGCAACGGTTCACATGACGGCTCGCACTCAGCAGAATGCCCAGGCGGCCAGCCTTCTTGAAACTGTGCAGGGATTGCAGATGATCGGTAAGGCCTTTCTCGGTGGTTCTAAAGCTCCGGACAAGCGCGTGTATGCCCGCCTGATCGAAAGTGCAAAATTTTCGCTGAAAGCAAATGAGGTAACGTTCGACCTGACGGTACCGCAAAGCGATATCGACGTTCTGGTTGGAACGCTGAAATAAGTGATGAGTGGTGAAGGGTGAGCGGTAAATGTTTTGGAAGAATGTTTTCTTCCCGAATTCACCAGTAACCATTCATCATTCACCACTCAACATTCACTACTGATTTCTCACCTTATGTACGCCGCCGGGATCGGGACATCCCCGGTCGTTCCGAACCTTCTTACGGCGTAACCGCCCGTTCCGCTGAACAGCACGTACCAATTTCCTTCCGATTCGCGATAAACGGCTAGATCAGTTTTGCCGTCGCGGTCGTAATCGCCCGGCACGGGCTTGTCTGTTGCGACTCCCCACGAGCGAGCACTATAAGCTCCATCTGAGGTATTCAACACATGCCAGATCCCGGTCGACGGGCGGAATACGCTAAGATCCGCTTTCTTGTCGCCGTCGAAGTCACCCACCAGAGGCTTATCTCCGGCCGTCCCGAAGTTCGCGATCATCACTTCGCCGTTGCCGGATTGAAGGATGTACCAGGCCCCCGTTGAGGGTCGCCATATCACGTGGTCAGCCATGCCGTCGCCATCATAATCTCCGGCCAAAGGATGATCGCCCGCTGCCCCATATTGGAAAGCAGAGTATCCACCATCGGTACTTCTCAGCACATACCAGACGCGGGTCGATTCACGCCAGACCGAGAGGTCCGTCTTACCGTCACCGTCGAAATCACCCTGCACGGGTTTATCGCCGGCAATGCCGAATTGTGCGATCTGCACCGCGCTGTCCGAGCTCCTCTGGATGTACCAGAGACCGTTTCGGAACACCGCATAATCGGTACGTTTGTCGCCGTCGAAATTTCCGGGTACAACCACGTCACCAAATTCACCGCCGCCGAAGCGATGGGCTGAATATTGCTGGTCGACGGAACGGTTCACGTGCCAGACTCCGGTGGAAGGACGCCAGACTGCAAGATCCGACTCGCCGTCGCCGTCAAAGTCCGCCGGTTGTAACTGTACGGTCCCCGTGAAATCTGCGTTCGTCTGGGAAGCTGCCAGGTTGAGGAAGAGTCTCTGTTGTGGTGCGAAAACGTAATTCTCTTTCGAGGCACGGAGAATGTAACCGCGAAATGTGGTCACGTTCGGTATTGTGAAGTTGCCGTTCGCGTCGGTGCTAGCGGTAGCGACTATTTCTTGATCAGCCGGATAATTCTTCAGCTCCAGCATGACGCCCTCGATACTCTCGCTGTTTCTATCAACGATGCGGCCGGAGATCGTGACTGGTGCGGGCGGATTCACCGTGATCGTGATCTGTTGTGACGCCGTCATGTTGAATACGTCGCGGACATCCGCTGTTAGCTCGTATGTTCCCGGGAGGTTCGGCTGCCATGTTGTATTTACCGTCGTATTCGTCGTCTGAACGATCGTCTGCAGGAACTGCCCGTTGTTCGCAAGAACGCGGACGCGGTTGATGTTGTTCTCCGCATCGGCGGCGACAACGTTGATGGGTATCGCAACGGGCATCGTGTAAACGGCACCGTCTGTGGGGGCGAGCAGCTGAATTGTCGGGGCAGTGTTCGGAGCGGACGCAACGAAGTCCACACCGGACACATCGGTTATCACGTTCGAGTAGCCGCGCGACGTCGGCGTGAACGTGAGTCCGTTCTGGGGGTACGGCGTTATGTGATAATCCCGCCCGCCCGGATAATCCGCGAAAACAAAATCTCCGTTCGCATTGGTAACCTCCGACCACGCCTGTCCGCCGCCGATGTAAACCGTCACGCCTCCGAGACCGCTTCCATCGGAGGCGGTAATACGGCCTGAGAAGGTTACGGTCGGCAATACAACAGAAACGGTAACGTTGTCGGATTCCGCAACGGCGCTCGTCGCATCCGTCGCCCGCGCGAAATAGCGATGGGTCCCGGCAGCAATGCCGGTGAGCTGATGCTGATATGGAGCTTCTGTGTCGGTAGCGATGAGCGTTCCGGAACCGTTCAGGTTGCGGCGGAAGAACTCAACCTTCGTTATCGTACCTGCCTGGCTCGATGCGTTAGCAGCGAGATCTATTGTCGCCGGCGCGGTGAAAATCTGACCGTTGGTCGGCGATGTCATCGCGACGCTTATCTGAGTCTGGGCAGTAGCGAAAAAATTCTGATTCGGCCACTCGATATATCCCAGATACGATATCGAGCGATTGACTGGATTAACACTGTAACCCGGCATGTCCGGGATGATCACCACGCCGTCGTTCGGAGTTGTTCCAAGGCCCGTAAAGACAAAGTTCCCGTTGCTGTCCGTGATCGCCTGGGCATTGATCGTCGAATTTGTCGGACTCGTCAGATTGACGGTTATCCCGCTGATACCGGCCGTCGTTATCTCATCTAGTATCCGGCCGGTGATCCGATGGTTGATAGGATTGACGACGATATTCACGGGCGCAGAGAGGGCCTCCTGCCCGGTCTGCGTAAACGCCCTCGCCGTCAGCGTGTAATTTCCAGTTTCCATCACGCGCCATTGCGTCGACCAGGGAGCACTGATCATACGGCCGACCAGGTTGTTGTTCTGATCGCGGACCTCAACCAGATTTACCGATGACGAAACGCTGACGCTGATCGGCACGTAACCACCTTCGACAAACGCCTGCCCTTCCGCGGGACTGGTGATCGATACATTCGCACCGGTCGGGTCGACAACGAAGATGTGGACGGTCGGCGTCGAAACACCACGCAGTCCGAACTCGTCATAAGGGTACGCATAGATCGCCCAAGTGCCGAGCGGAAGATTGTTCCACGTGAACTCGTACGGCGCTTCCAGATCCGTACCGAGAGGTACGGACCCGAACTCGCTGTGATAAGCAACGAAGTCGATTTTCGAGATGGTGTGGCCATCCGGGTCCGACGCGGTCGCCTGGATGGTAACCGACGCTCCGACATTGAATTGCGTTCCGTGGGCCGGACTCGTGATCACCGATACCGGCTCGCGGTTTCGAAGGATCGTGAAGTCGGCGAACTGATTCGCTCCGAGGTTCGTAAAGGTGACATTCTCAGGTTCAGTGGCGAACCCCGCTTTCTTTACGGTCAGCGTATAGGTTCCTCCGGCAGGCAAGCTGCCAAACTGAAACGTGCCCGAACCGTTACTGCTGTAGGGCAGACTGATCGAACGACTGACAGTGCCAGTAAGCGTGGCCACGATCGGCGCGTAGTTGTTGTTGTACCCCCAGTTCTGATCCGTAACCGTACCGCTGATGCTGTACATCTGGACGTTCTCATCGGTCGGGGCGACTTTGAGGATGAATGCGTCCTTCGTCGACGACGTTACATCACCGCCGCCGCGAACGGTTTGAAACGCATTCGGTGTCACTAAGATCGTCGTCGTGTGACCCGTAAGATATGCATTGCTTGATGCGTCGGTAGCGAGGTCATACGCTCCCCCATTACCCAGAAAAGTAGAGAACGATATCGCAGCCCCGTCAGCGGTCAGTCGCGTCAGAAATATGCTGCCCGACTGAAGCAGCGGATTACGCTGCGGAAAGGATGTATTACTGAGTGATTCGCCGGCGACAAAGACGTCACGGTTTGCGGCAAGGCCGATCGCGAACGGCTCGTCACGACCGAGCCCGCCGAGAAATGTTGAGAAGACAAGCGTCGACCCGGCGGGGTTAAGCTTCGTTACGAATCCGTCGTGCCCGCCATTGAAAGTGGTGTCGAATGCTCCCGGCGTCGTCGGAAATGCCGTGTTCTCTGTTTGTCCGGCGACGTATATATTTTGTTCGGCATCGAGCACGATGGCCTTGACGCGGTCGGAATGTAATCCTCCGCCAAGGAAAGTGGCATAAACAAGGGCGCTGCCGGATGGATTAATTTTGGCGATGTATCCGTCGGCTCCGCCGCTGGACACCGGCTGATAAGCTCCTGGCGTCGTCACGGCTCCGGCGCTCGCCGAACCTCCGGTCACGGCATTATCTGCCGAGTCGAGCGTTACGTCCGCAATACCGGCGTCGAACAGAGTTGAATAAACGACAGAGCCCGTTCCGGTAAGCTTCACCAGGTAGCTTCCCGAATAAAAGATCCCGTTGCAGGAACCGGGTGTGTTGTTACAGAGCTGAGGCTTGATGACGCCGGGCGTGGTCGGAAAGTTTCCGGAGCTTGCGTAGCCCGAGAAAACCGCGTCGCCTGTCGTTTGATTCACGGCGATGGAACCACCTATCTCGGTACTCCCGCCGCCGAGATATGTCGAGAAGATGAGCGCTGAGCCGGCCGGATTTAGTTTCGCCGCAAAGCCGTCGTCAGTGCCGCCGAATGTAGATTGGTACGCGTTGACGGTCGGCATGTCGGCGGACATCGTCGTACCGGCGATAAGAACGTTGCCGTTCGCATCGAGAG
>DASUSJ010000101.1:0-23569 GCA_036375155.1 Pyrinomonadaceae bacterium | reverse complement strand
CGAGGGAAGCTCGGTGACTACGTACTGACAACACGTGATCCGGATGATCTGGAAAGGCTGCAATATACGCTGTTCGTCGAAGTCGCTCCTCGCGGCGATATTACGGCACTGAGCCAGTACTCGATCAGATTCGTAAAGGAAGATCTGACGGCGAGCGAAGTGAAGATCAACCTGGCCCCGGGAATATTCGGACGAAACAAGTCGACCCCGGTATTCCTTCGCACGTCCGGAACAGCAAATACGGGTGTCTGGAACAATGAATTTCGTTTGACGAATACCGTTTCGATACCCCGCGGGCTGACCGACAATCTCGCGACGACGCCGGTGACGCTGGACTTTTCGGGCGGTATCGCGAAATACCGGAAGATGGATTCGGAATACGACTCGATCGTGCTTCGCGGTTCGACCGATGCGGCAAAGATGCCGGTGGCGGGAATTTTCTTCTCGGAACGGGTCAGCACTAAGATCACTGAAAAGCTCGCGGCCGAGAATATAAGGCCGCTGAAAATATATTTTTCAGGTAATGACTGGCAGGAATTTGCTTCGTTTGGGATGGGCATGAAGAAAAGCAGAAGGATATTTGCAACATTCACGTACCAGCGAGGCGAAGGGTGTTTCTATGGTGTAGCAGAGGTTGTCGAGAACTATGATTTTCTGGAGTCGGAGTTTGGCGAACCGGAGATCAAGTTCCAAAAAGATTTTCCCGTGTCGTGCGCGGACGCGGATTGATCCCTTTGAATTCCGATAGAGAGGCTCGTTACCGGAGCGCGTCGATCTTTTTTACAAGTGCGAAGTCCACGTCGGTGATCCCTCCGCGGTCATGGGTCGTTGTCCTCAACTCGGCGTAGCCCCAGCCAAAAGTGATATCCGGGTGATGGTCGGCAGCTTCGGCAAGCTCGCCGACTTTGTTGACGAACTCAAGGCTTTCCGCGAAATTTGCGAACTCAAAACGTTTCCGCAGCGTGTCGCCGTCGATATCCCAGCCCGCCGTCCCGGCCAACATAGCCTCAGCCTGTTCGGCCGTCATCTTTTTTCGTTCCATTCGTTTTCGCCGCTCCTTTGTTGAGTTATACTTTTTGTTCTAACGGTTATTGATGTGGATTGCAATGGGTCTGGTAAGAATCCGTTTTTCGCTTTTAATTGCCCTTTTCGCGGTGCTATTCCTTGCCGGGTGCGCCCGTGAGGATAAGCCTGACACGCCGGTCGAAACCTTTAAAACGTACATCACTGCGGTAAAGAAAAAGAATACGACGCAGATGAAACAGTTGCTTTCATCCGAGTCGATAAAGATGCACGAGCAGGAGGCTAAGGCGCAGAATATCACTCTCGACGATGTCGTAAAGCGCGAGACCCTCTTCAGCGAGGGCCAGAAGGTTGTCGAATTTCGAAACGAAAAGGTCGAAGGTGAAAAGGCGACGCTGGAGGTGAAGAATTCGTTCGGGATGTGGGAGACGATCCCGTTCGTCCGTGAAGACAGCGAGTGGAAGATCGACAAGAAAGGCTACACCGATCGGCTTATGCAGGAGATCGACCAGAACAATCAGCAGATGGATGACTTTATCAACCAGGGAAAGCAGACCCCGCAACTATGACATTCCAACCGATCCGCACCGATATCAAATCAGGACTTTTCAGGAGAAACATGTGTCGATAATCCGGCCGTTCCGGGCCGTCCGGCCCGTGCCTGAAAAGGCGAAGATGGTATCTTGTGTTCCCTACGACGTCGCTCACGAGGCCGAAGTGCGTGAGTTTATAGAGGAAAACCCGGAAAGTTTTTTGCGCGTTACCCGCGCCGAGGCAGAATTTAGCGGGAGCACGACGGGCACGAGCGTACTCGACCGGGCAAAGAAGAACCTGCGCGACTTCATCGACCGAGACGTATTCCTGACAGATAACGAGCCCGCATTTTACATTTACCGGCTTTCGGATGGAGATCATTCACAGACCGGGATCGTCGGCTGTCTTTCGATCGACGACTATGAGGCAGGCACAATAAAACGTCACGAGCGGACACGCCCGGACAAGGTCGAAGATCGAACGAACCACATGCTTGCGGTTCGGGCCCAGA
This sequence comes from Pyrinomonadaceae bacterium, assembly GCA_036375155.1. Taxonomy (GTDB): domain Bacteria; phylum Acidobacteriota; class Blastocatellia; order Pyrinomonadales; family Pyrinomonadaceae; genus OLB17. The sequence goes on along the minus strand of DASUSJ010000101.1, from coordinate 21,501 downwards.
CCGGATTGATCCTGGTGGCGTTTCGTGGGACCGACGAGGTCCGTGAGTTCATAAATTCCGTTATTCAAAACCCGCCGCTTTACGATTTTCCGTCTGCGGGCGGTGTTCGTCAGACGGTCTGGAGGACGACCGCGACAAGCGAGCTGATCGATGCCTTTTCGACCGTTTCCGAGCTTTACGTTGCGGATGGCCATCACAGGCTGGAAAGTGCGCGACTCGCTCGCGAGGCTTTGCGCGACGCCAACCCATCGCATACCGGAAGCGAGGAGTACAATTTCGTTCTTGCTGGCGTGTTCCCGGCCGAGGACCTGAAGATCCTCGCTTACAACCGTGTGGTCCACGATCTGAATGGGCTCAGCTCGGACGGATTTATCGAGCGAGTGAAAGAAAATTTCACCGTCGCGGAAGATGGGCAAAGCGTCCCGCAGAATCACGGCGAGATCTGCATGTATCTTGATGGGAGATGGCGGACGCTCCGGTTCGCGATCAACTATTTTCGCGCGCCGGACCCGATCGAGCGGTTGGACGTAAGCATCCTCCAGAATTTTATCCTCAGTCCGATTCTGGGTATCTCAGATCCAACGACCGACGAGCGTATCGAGTTTATCGGCGGGGTTCGCGGCACGGACGAGCTGAAGCGGCGTGTGGATGAAGGCTCTGCACGGGTGGCCTTTTCGCTATTCCCGACGACCATGGACGACCTATTCGCTGTGTCGGACATGGGCGAGATCATGCCGCCAAAATCCACGTGGTTCGAACCTAAACTGAAAGACGGATTATTCGTTCACCTGATCTGACGACAATGGAAAAACGGGACCTTGCTGACCTCAGACGTGAGTATTCGCTGCGGGAACTTTCGAAGGCGTCGGTTGCCGCGGACCCGTTCGTGCAATTCGCCAACTGGTTCGATGAGAATCTCGCATCGCAGCCGGCCGAACCGAGTGCAGTTCTCCTCTCGACTGTTGGAAGTGATGGAGCACCTTCCTCACGCGTGGTTTTGCTGAAAGGTTTCGATGCGCGCGGTTTCGTTTTCTACTCGAACTACGAAAGTAAAAAGGGACGCGACATCGCGGCTGAGCCGCGGACATCGCTGACATTCTTTTGGCCTGAATTAGAGAGGCAGGTGCACATAGCCGGTAGGACTGAGAAAGTTTCGCGCGAGGAATCGGAAAGTTATTTTAAGTCGCGGCCCGTTGCCAGCAAGCTCGGAGCGTGGGCGTCCGAACAAAGCACCGAGCTGTCCAGCCGTGAGGCGCTCGAGGATCGTTTGCGTGAAGTGACCGAACGGTTTGCGGGACAAGACGTACCCTGTCCGCCGTTTTGGGGAGGCTATCGGATCATTCCGACTAGGTTTGAATTCTGGCAAGGCCGCCCGAGCCGCCTCCACGATCGTATCTGCTACGAACTCAGAAATGACGAGTGGAAGATCTCCAGACTAAGCCCATAACCTGATATCACGCACTCCGCGGAGCACGCCGCCAGATCTTGTCAATTTCAGAACCGGATCGAATCCGCCACGCCGGATGGTGCGGTCACGGTCAGTCAAAAACCGGTCGCCGTCGAATAACATCGAGTCCACCCAGTTTTCTTTTAAATCCTTCGTCGTGACCGTCGTGTGAATATGCTTGGCTATGGTCGAATTCGGGTAGGATGCAGGCAAGATGGTTTGAAGCTCGTAGCGCCCGCGTTCGTCGGTCAGCATCCATCCGCGGTAGCGCCCGTGCCGGTGCTCGCCCGCTCGGCCGTATATGCCATAAATGTCCGTGTGATAGACATATATGAGAGCTCCCGCCGCAGCCGTTTTCCCATCCGGGTTGTAGACCGTCCCGGTGATCGAGATGCGTTCGCCTTTGTCATCGTCCGCCCACAACGTCGTCCGGGAGCTCACGGTCGCAGGCACGTTCCGCGCTCCCCACCATTCATCACCGGTATCCGCGATCGCATTCGCGCGAAGATCGTCAAGGATCTTATCGTTCGAGCGTTGAGCTGATCCGGCACTCTTGCAGCCGAAGATCACCGGTATCATCGCCGCAAAAGAAAGCTGTTTCAAAAATTCGCGTCGAGTCTCGATCGTTTGTTCCATTTGTTTTGTCCTTGAGCCGGAACTCGGTAATAATCGTTACAGGCAGATCTCTTGTTCACGTTACGTAATTTAAACACCGGCGAGCCCTTTTTTCTAACAGTTTTCGCGTTCAAGTTATGATCGAATCCGAACGTCTTTTGTTTCGCAAGTTCACCCTCGACGACCTCCCGGCCCTGATCGAGCAGCGTTCGGACCCGGAAGTGATCAAGTATCTCGGAGGCACCAGGCTGCAAAATCCCGAGGCTCTCGCAAAACGAATACGGTTCTATATTTCATGTTACGAATCCCATGGTTTTGGTTCGTGTGCGATGATCTGGAAAGCGAGCGGCGAGATGATCGGTTCGGCGGGATTGCAGCCCCTGGAAGGCACGGACGAGATCGAGGTCGGCTACAGCATGATAAAGGAATTTTGGGGCAAAGGCATCGGGACCGAAGCGGCCCGAGCATGGCTCGATCACGGGTTCCGCAATGCCGGATTAGAAAGGATCGTCGCGGTCGCGCATACCGGGCACTGGGCGTCACGCCATATCATGGAAAAGCTCGGCATGCATTATGAAAAAACCGAGTTTCATTACGGTGAGGAATGTGCGTTCTACGCGATCTCGAAAGATGAGTTTTATGGAGTTGTATTATGAGAGTCAGAGCGCTGCTGTTTTTGTTCTTCCTTCTGGCGATATCATCAAGCGTCTGGAGCCAGCCGGTTCAAAGTAAATGGGCAACGCTCGACGGCAATAAGATCCACTATTACGACGTTGGAATTACCAAGGCCGATAAGGCGCTCGTCCTGATTCATGGATGGACATGTAACGCGGATTTCTGGAAGGACAGCCGCACGGCATTTCCAGCTTATCGTGTCATCTCGATCGACCTGCCCGGTCATGGCCGAAGCGACAAACCGAGACTGACGTACTCGATGGAGCATTTCGCGAAGGCCGTTCATGCCGTCGTGAAGAAAGCCGGTGTGAAACGTGCCGTGCTTGTTGGACACAGCATGGGAACGCCCGTGGCCCGACAATTCTATCGTCTGTATCCCGATCAAACTCTGGGGCTTGTTGCGGTCGACGGTGCGCTTCAGGCATTTTTTACGAAAGAAGTTTTGGACCAATTTTTTGCTCCGCTGCGAGCTGATTACAACGCGAACGCTGCAAAGTTTGTTGACGGAATGCTCGAGCCGATCAAGGACGAAGCGCTCAAGAAGATTATCCGCGACAGCATGCTGGCGACTCCCGAACATGTCGGCCTCAGCGCGCTGGAAGGGATGGCAGATGAAAAGATCTGGATCGAGGACAGAATAAACGTCCCCGTGCTCGCCATCATGGCTCCGTCGCCGGCATGGCCCCAGAACATCAAGGAGAGATACCTGGCGATCGCTCCGAATCTGGATTTTCATATGTGGATGGGCGTCAGTCATTTCCTTCACATGGAAAAGCCGAAAGAGTTTAACGAAACGGTTCGGGCGTTCGTAATTAAAAACAAGCTGCTCTAGTCGAGGACCGATTCTCTCGATGCGTCCAAATTTTCCAAAACTTATCTTCGCGATAGTGCTGTCCCTGTACTTTCTGTGGATCGCATACGACCCGATGCAGGGCAGCTTTCTAGACCACGTGGATCTACCTATCCATGAAACGGGTCATTTGGTGTTCCGGCCGTTCGGGGAGTTTATGAGCATCGCCGGCGGTTCACTTTTTCAGGTGATACTTCCGGCGGCCTTCGTCGGATATTTTATCTGGCGATCACAATATTATTCGGCCGCGATCGTTCTATTCTGGGTCGGACAGAGCATCCTCAACATGTGGGTTTACGCGGCGGACGCAGTCGTGATGCAGCTCGTGCTAACGAGCGGGTTCACGGGAAGCGAAGGAAGCTTTCACGATTGGAATTATCTCCTGACGGAAACAGGGTTGATCGGGTCGACGAGGCTGGTTGCCGGCTTGATTCGCATGCTTGGCACTATCGTTATAGTCGCAGCCGTGATTACGTCCGTCTACTACTCTCTCTTTCCCGCGCCGGTCGTTGAGGAGCTATGAACTATACACTCATCACAGGCGCCTCGAGTGGGATCGGCGAGGCATTCGCGCGACGCTTAGCACGGGAGAAACATAACCTTGTCCTGGTCGCGCGCACCCGGGGTAAGCTTCAAGCGCTAGCGGAAGACTTGGCGGGAATGCATCAGATCGCCGCTCATTTCGTCGAACTGGATCTGGCAGACCCCTCTGCGGCCGGCAGGCTTTTCGAAGAGACGGAAAGGAATGGATGGCAAGTCGACTGGCTGATCAATAATGCCGGCTTCGGTTCCTCGGGTGATTTTGCGAAACTTGAACTCGAAAGAGAGTTGGAGATGATAAGCCTGAATGTCTCGACGCTCGTCGCGCTGACGCACCGGTATCTGTCCAGGATGCGAGAACGTAAAAGCGGAACGATCATCAACGTCTCGTCGGCCGCGGGGTTTCAACCAATCCCGTTCATGGCAACTTATGCCGCAACAAAAGCCTTTGTCTCGTCCTTCACAGAGGCGGTGGCAGAAGAAAATCGGCCATTTGGAATACGGATCCTTGCGTTATGTCCGGGTTCGACAAAAACTAACTTCTTCGAAGCCTCGAACATCGAGAGGCCGATACAGGTCAAGGGACAGCAGACCGTTGACGAGGTTGTTGACACGGCGATGAAGGCCTTGGCGAAGAACAAGACAAAGGTTGTTTCGGGCTGGGCGAATTTCATCGGCTCTATAGCCGGGACACTCGTTCCGAACGCTATCTCATCCCGCGTTATGGCAAAGGCTCTTCGGGGGCGACATCATACCGACTGAAGTTATGAAATTTACTGTTCTGGGCAGCGGCTCTACGGGCAATGCAATTCTGATCTCAAGCAGCACGACCAACGTCCTGGTTGACGCGGGTTTGAGCGCGCGAGAGATCCAGCGGCGCCTGTCGGTAGTCGGCTTAGAGTGCGACGACCTGGACGCTGTCATCATCACTCACGAACATAGCGATCACGCCGGCGGCCTTCGTGTTCTGCTCGGATCACTGCGGTGTCCTGTCTACATCTCGGCAATGACCGAGGAGGCTTACTACTGGACACGAGCGGGTAACTCGAACGGCGGAAGCGAATCGACAAAACGTCGCGAAGCCCTGCAAGGACGAACGGTTCAGGTCGAATCGAATCGGGATTTTCGGATCGGCGATATTGATTTTGAACCGTTCACGGTCCCGCACGACGCGGTGGACAATTTTGGCTTTGTCGCACGATGCGCCGGCGTCCGCCTTGCGACTCTGATGGACTTCGGATGCTTCACGGCCTTGATAAAGGAGAAGCTATTGGGATGCGATGCGATCGTTGTGGAATCAAACCATAGCCGCGATATGCTCCGCACATGCTCGGTCTACACATGGGAACTGAAGCAGCGCATCGCTTCGCGCAAGGGGCATTTGTCAAACGAGGATCTGGCTGACTGGCTGACCCATGAGTTTGACGGATGCGCGAGCCATATCGTGTTAGCCCATCTCTCACAGCGTGCCAACGAACCGCACCTTGCCCGCCTGACTGCTGAGACGGCATTGCGAATGCGTGCACCCCTTTTTCCTGCATCAACGACGATCTCTCTTTCCAGTCATCGCGAGCCGACGGAATGGTTCCAATTCTAGAGCTCGCGTCTGCAAGGCAGCCTATTTGAAACAGCAAGCTTTCAAATTTTCACGAGCTTTACGGACTGTAGTAAAAAGCGGAGCCTGACGGCGGAGCCACCGAAAGATCACAGCCAGACGTGAAACGTCTGGGCACTTTGAAGAGCTATCGCCTCCGTCCATGATCCTGTGGCAGCTGCGTCGACATTTCTAGTTTTGATAGGATTCTTTGGCTTGTGATGCAAGAGGCCGCCTTTTCAGACGGCCTCCCTCGACAAACCCGAGACGGAGGGGATTCACAGCCCCAACCATCCCCAGGGAGAGTCTTTATTGGACCAGCGAACCACCGCTAACGGTACCGTTACCGGTGTTTCCGTCAACGAAGTTCCCGCCAAAACTGAAGATGTTGCTACCGGACAAACCTGTTCCATTACCCGATACGAGGTTACTACCGATTCGCATCGTTGCACCCGACAGCGTACTTACGCCCGTCGTGTTGTGCGTGATCTGGTTATCTTTGGCAGTCAGCAGCGAGGTCGCTCCGGCCGCTTGAACTCCAGTCGTGTTGTTGGAAACGATCGAGCCCTGGATCGAGCCGTTCGCCGCAGCTCCCAGATTTACGCCAACGCCGTTGAAGCTGAACAATGAATTATTCATAGCTACCGCGACTGATCCGCTGCCGCCGACAAATGTGTTCACACCATTACCCGCATTGTTCCTGAAGCTGGAGTTCCAGATACTGACCTTCAGGGCCCCGCTCTGATTCTCTATCGAAACACCATGTTGGCCAAAGCCAAAAATAGTGACCTCGTCAAGATGAACCGAGTTCGCCGCGAGCACCCGAACACCGTTAATACCGTTCGCAAAACCGTTTATGCTGATCCCTCGCAATGCGACGGCTTTCCTTGTATCCGCTGCGTTGGTGATATTGATCACTACGCCGTTGACGAGCGAGGCCAGGATCGACCCCTGCGTATCTTCACAATCGATCGTGATCGATTTTGTGATCGTGACTGCCCCGTAACCGGCCGGATCCAGGCAGTTGATCTCGCCGTTGGTAGCCGTTTTCGAGATAGCACCTGCAAATGTCTTACACGGGGCGGTGCGACTGCACGGATTGACGTCATCACCGACACCGGATACCCACGTGCGGGACGCCTGGGCTTGGGCGATCACGGAAAGCGCGAAAACAAAGACAAATAACGCAAAGATTCTTAAAGTCGATCTGTAGATTTGCATAGGGTCTCCTGATTCGGGAATTGGGGTCGCGATCAAATTAGCGAAAAATACGGTTATATATATATATTCTTCTCCTTACCGCGTGAATCAGACGTCGAAGGAAAATCTATTTTGCGTTACCGGATAATTTTTTTGAGTGCCTTCTGAGAAGCAGATTTTTATACCTATTTCACCACCCCTGGCAAGGGTATTTTGCTTTCAGGCAACGCCTTTGAAGCTCTTACGATGCAGCGGACACGGTCCGATAGAACGGAGGGCGCTGAGGTGTGCTTTCGTCGCGTAGCCGACATGCTCGGCGAAACCGTAGCCGGGGTAATGGGTGTCATACGAATGCATGAGCTGATCTCGAAAGGTCTTGGCGAGAATAGATGCAGCAGCGATGGAGGCAGAGATCGAATCACCTTTTATGATCGACCTCTGCGGGATAGAGAGGCCCTTTAGCTGTAGCGCATCCACAAGAAGGTAGTCGGCGTTCGGATCAAGAGCCGCGATCGCCTTGCGCATGGCTACCTTGGTCGCTTCGAGTATATTGATGCGATCGATCTCATCAGCCTCGACTAATCCGAAACCGATAGCGGTACAGCCGGCTTGAAGCTCGGCGGCGATTTCCTCTCGCTGCTCTCGCGGAACCTGCTTTGAATCATTTAGCCCGTCTGGCAAGGGCTTAGTTGCGTCGAGAACGCATGCAGCAGCAACCACCGGACCGGCGAGGCATCCACGTCCGACCTCGTCAACTCCTGCAACGACTTTGTAACCTTCGGACCAGGCTAGCTCTTCAAAGACGAGCCCGCATCCGTTGATCTCGATATCTGCAAACAACGAGACGCGAACGGGCGATTCCATCTCCATACCAGAATCGCCGCTTTTCGCGTCTCGCATTCCTGAACCTCGCTGTTACTTCGCTGCCTGAGCTGTTTTGTTGCGGGTGTCCTTTTCCTTGATACGTGCCGCTTTACCACGAAGATCCCGAAGGTAATACAGCTTCGCTCTTCGCACTCTGCCGCGACGGACGACGTCGATATGGTCGATAACCGTGGCATGCAGCGGGAAGATGCGCTCCACACCGACGCCAAAACTCACTTTGCGCACGGTGATGCTTTCACGTGCGCCGCCATGCTTACGAGCTATGACGACTCCCTCGAAAACCTGCAGACGTTCCTTGTTGCCTTCCTGAATGCGGACGTGCACCTTGACGGTGTCGCCCGCCTGAAAAGCCGGAATGTTATCTCTTAGCTGAGTAGTCTCTACATTATCTAAACGATTCATATTATTTTAGGCCAGAGGTCAGTGCAGCTTCTCGCACATTCACTCACTTTCACCATTTGCTCCTTCTAACAGATCCTTCCGGATCAGTCGTGTCTTCTCGAGCGCCTTTTCCCGACGCCATTTCTCGATCTCGGCATGATTGCCGTTCAATAAAACTTCCGGGACCTTCATCCCGCGAAACTCTGCCGGACGCGTATAGTGTGGATAATCCAACAAACCGTCCGAGAAAGAATCATTTTCGGCCGACGTGTCGCTTCCTAAAGCGTTCGGGAGAAGCCGGACGACCGTATCAACCAAAACTATCGCTGCCGGTTCGCCGCCCGACAGAACATAATCACCGATCGAGACCTCATGAGTTACGAGTGTCTCGTTCACCCGCTCGTCAACGCCCTCGTACCTTCCGCATATGAGAATGAGATGTTCAACCTCGTCTGAGATACGCTTCGCTATTCGCTGCCTGAATGGCGTCCCCTGAGGCGAAAGCAAAACCACCGATGTGCCGTCCGGATAGGAGTCCCGGTCCGCCGTTCCCGTCAACCGTTCGATCGCCGCGAAGATCGGCTCCGGCTTTAGAACCATTCCATCCCCGCCGCCAAAAGGCCGGTCATCGACCATCTTATGCTTATCGGTCGCGTACTCGCGGATATCGTGGATGTTTATCTCAACGATACCGGCGAGCTTCGCGCGGCGAATAATTCCAAAATCAAAGACCTCATTAAAAAACTCGGGAAAGATGGTCAGTACGTCTATTCGCATCCGGTCTTTGGTTTTCGGCCCTTGGGCCTTGCCTCGTTCGAAGGCGAAAAGCCAAAGTCCAAAGACCACCATCTAAAAATCCAACAAACCCTCCGGCAAATCGACGATGATCGTTTTCTTTTCTACGTCGACCTCGGTGCAGATCGATTCGGCGAAAGGGATCAAATACTCCTTACCCGCATTCACAACAACAAGGTTCTCGGTTCCGCCCGTTCTCATCAGCTCTCGAACTGTGCCGATGTGATCACCATTGATCGTGTCGACGCTGCAGTCTTCCAACTGCCAGTCGAAAAATTCGCCCTGATCAAGCTCGACGGCCGCTGTTTCGGGGACGCAGATCTCAAAATCTCTAAGCTTCTCCGCGTCATCGATGGAATCAACCCCGGCGAATTTCAGAATGATCCGGTCCTTCTGAAACCACGAATTCTCAATTTTCAGATCCGTCCGCGTTCCATCCGGCAGAAGCGCGATTACGGTCGCAAGTCCCTCGAACCTTTCCGGAAAGTCGGTCAGCACGTCCGCCACGACTTCGCCTCGTAATCCCCGAGGCTTCGCGATCTTCGCGATCGCTACGAGGTCATCCATAGCGAATTAATCCTCGATCAGATCGAGATGAAAACGCTTACCCTGCTTCAGCCCACCGAAATAAAGAAGGCTGCGGAGCGCTTTGATAGTGCGGCCCTCACGGCCGATGAGCCGCCCCATATCCTCGGGTGCGACACGGACGCCGAACTTAACGACCTTCGCGCCATCCGAGTTCTCGGTGACCTCGACCGCATCCGCGTTGCCTACAAGGGCTTTCACTATCTTTTCGACAGCTTCCTTCATTTTGTAATCCCGCGAGCCGATGGACCCTTTCGAGTCCGTTGAGTCCGGTGAGTCAAGCGAGTCAGTAGAGATTAGTCGGCTTTGTCGCTTCGGTGGCCCGACTGGACGGACGCGACAGCCACGATACACTCACCGGACTCGAGAGAATCCCCAAGCTCCTAGGCAGTCTCGGCCGGGGCCGGGTTATTCTTGATAAGGCTCGCCACCGTTTCGGTCGGCTGAGCACCAACGCCGATCCAATACTGGATCCGGTCATGTTTCAAGTCGACCTTAGCGGGATCCACCATCGGATCGTACGTTCCAAGATTTTCGATATACTTACCGTCTCTCTTAGAACGCTTCTCTTTTACCACAAGGCGGTAGAAAGGCTTTCCCTTCGCACCCATTCTCATCAAACTGATTGCTAACATAATTATTCAGTGGACAGTTTACAGTGGACAGTTGAAAGTGAACAAAACTGCCCACGTTCAAGTATCAACTATCATCTCTTCTTCTTGTGTCGTTTCTTTTTCTTTATCGTTCTCGACGATCGCGCACCGCTGTCGTCACTAAAATCCGTGTCCGGGCCGCTACCCAGCATTCCGCCGAGCCCCCCCGGCATTCCGCCACCGAGCATGCCGCCGAGACCGCCCGCCAGACCGCCCACCATCTTACGACCAAGCCCGCCAAGCAGACCACCGCGATTCATCTGGGCCATCATCTTTCGCATCTGCTCGTACTGCCGGAGAAGCTGATTGACTTCGGCGATGGTCGATCCGGACCCACGGGCGATACGTGTTTTCCGGCTCGCATCCAGCACACGATGGTCATTGCGCTCGAGTTTCGTCATCGAATCAATGATAGCCTCGGTACGCTTCATCTGCTGATCTACCTCGACCGACTGTTCTTCGGAAAGCTGCAGACCACCGGTCATCTGCTCAGGTAGCATCTTCATCAACTTGGACATTGATCCAAGCTTCTTAAACTGACCGAGCTGGCTGCGAAAATCTTCGAGCGTAAATTGATTACGCGTCATTTTCGCGAGCTGGGCTTGTGCCTCCTCCTCGCTGATCTTACCCTGAACTTCTTCGATGAGCGTCAGCACGTCGCCCATACCGAGAATTCGTTGAGCAATGCGATCCGGATAAAAGAGTTCGATCGCGTCGTACTTTTCGCCAACACCGACGAACTTGACAGGCTGTCCGATGACCTGTCGGATCGACAATGCCGCACCGCCGCGAGCATCCCCGTCCATTTTTGTCAGTACAACTCCCGTGATGCCGACCCGCTCATGAAAGATCTCCGCCGAGCGAACCGCGTCCTGTCCGGTCATCGCATCGGCGACGAACAGTACCTCGATCGGCTTTGTTGCGGCTTTGATCTGCTCGAGCTCCGCCATCAGCTCGTCGTCGACGTGCAGACGACCGGCGGTATCGATCATCAATGTGTCGTACCCGACCTCTTGTGCGTGCTTCATCGCGCCACGCACGAGGGTCATCGGATCGTTGGTCGCTTTGTCCTGATAGACAGCCTGACCCACAGCATTCGCCACGACCTTTAATTGTTCGCGAGCGGCGGGGCGATAGACGTCCACCGAAACCAGCAATGGCTTCCGCTCCTGATTTTCAGCAAGCCACTTGGCGATCTTTCCCGTCGAAGTCGTTTTTCCTGATCCCTGAAGCCCGACGATCATCACGACGTTCGGGATCTGCTTCGTAAACACGAGCCGTGACGATGTGCCGCCCATTAGCCCGACAAGCTCGTCATATACGATCTTGACGACTTGTTCGTGCGGGTTCAGGCCCTGCCAAACTTCCTGACCTTCAGCCTTTGCGCGTACGGATTCAACGAAATCTTTGGCGACCTTGTAGTTAACATCGGCCTCGAGCAACGCCATCCGGATCTCGCGGAGCGCCGCATCCACGTGTTCAGGGGTGAGTTTGCCCTGGCCGCGCAGATTCTTCAGCGTTTTTTTGAGCTTATCGGACAGCGATTCGAACATATAGGTACACTTCGGCTGCTTGAGTCGAAACTATAAATAATAGGCAGTTAAACGGACTGTGTCAAAGATAATGGCTATTCGAACGACCAGTTCCAGGATCGCCGGTGCCGCTGAACTACGGAATTATAGCCGCGCTTTGCGAATCTTTCTTCAGCAGCCCAGTTGGTATGCCCCTTGCTCATCATTACAGGGTTCTAAAACTGTAGGATTTCCCTACAGACAGACCTATGAGAAGACTGGAGGTTAGATAATGAGACTTAGACTTACCCTTTTAGGGACAATGATTGCGGTGGCCGGATTGTTGGCTGCATGCGGCGATACCACGACGAACTCAAACAATTCACGTTCGAATGTCACGAATCTGGGTGCAAACAATGCAACCAACGGGGCTATCGTCGTGAATAGCAACGCAAACGTCCGCTCTAATACCAACCGATTTAGCAACGCGAACGTCACTCGCGAAGAAGTGGAGCGCAATCGAGCTGATTACGAGCGCGAACGAGGTGACAGCACCATCGGTTCGGGTGCAAATGATATGTGGCTTTGGGTGAAGACTCGGGCCGCCCTTGCCGCAGCGGATGATCTTAGAGATTCAACTATCAATGTTGACGTCGAGAACGAAGTCGTCACCCTTCGTGGCGACGTTGCGTCCGCGGCCCAGAAGGCTTCGGCTGTGAAAGTAGCAAAGGGAATCGAGGGAGTTAAGAATGTTAGAGACCAATTAAAGGTCTCGGCGGACGGCTCCACTAACTCGAACAGCAACGCTAACCGAAGGTAGATTGCTGATACACCCGAATGAATGGCGGGACCGACGGGTTCCGCCATTTCCTTTTTCCGGTCACGCGGCGGGTCCTTGACCCTTAAACAGTGTGCGGTTTAGTCTTGACTTAATTCAGTCGCACACACATGCCGATTTCAGAAATAAAAGGCTCGGTGCCCGAAGGGTTTGACGACCCGACAGCCTTACCGCAAACACCGGAACAGGCGAAAGCGTGGCAGGAGGCGAATCGTTCGTGGTGGGAAAGCCATCCGATGCGGTACGACTTCACGGAAACTGTAGAGGTAGAGGAGTTCACAAAAGAGTTTTTCGAAGAGGTCGATCGGCGCTTTTTTAGTGATGCTCGACCATACTTGCCATATAGGAAACTGCCGTTCGAGACGCTCATCGATTTCGAAACTCTGGGTGATAAAAATGTCCTGGAGATCGGCGTAGGCATGGGCAGCCATGCACAGTTGCTTGCACCGCGGGCTCGCTCATTCACCGGTATTGATTTGACGACCTATGCCGTGGAAAGTACGACACGGCGGCTGAAGCACTTCGGTCTCGACAAACCCAATATCAACATCCGGCAGATGGACGCCGAAAAATTAGAGTTCGAAGCCGATTCGTTCGACCTGGTATGGAGCTGGGGCGTGATCCATCATTCGTCGAACACGCGGCAGGTCCTGAAAGAGATCCATCGTGTCCTGCGTCCGGGCGGAGTCGCGACGACAATGGTCTACCATCGCAACGTCTGGAACTACTACATCTATGCCGGATTCTTTGGTGGTATCGTAAAACGGCACCTCTTCAAAACCGGTTCTCTGCATCAGGTCCGACAGACCGAGATAGACGGCGCTCTCGCGCGGTTCTACACGGTGGACGAATGGAAGGATCTCGCATCTGAGTTCTTTACCGTCGAAGAGATTCGTATCATGGGAAGCAAATCCGAGCTCGTTCCGCTACCCGGCGGACGCGTAAAGAGCGCGGTGCTGAGAGCGATCCCCGATCCCGTCGGACGGTTTTTTACCAACACCTGTCGCGCCGGAACCTTCCTCGTTTCCACACTGAGAAAGTAGTGTCCATCCGTCATTTCAATATCCGGTCGATCGCTCCAAAGACCTTTTCCGGTTTGACGCTTAGAATGCATCTCGGTTCGCCGAACTCCCTGCACTCGTGACCTGGGCAGGGCTGGCAAAGAAACTCTTCGTAAACAACTTCATTTGGCGCATCCGTCCACGGACTCCAGTGATCGCGGTTTGATGAGCCGAAAATCACGACGCTGGGCGTTCCCACTGCGGCGGCGATGTGAGCGATTCCGGAATCATTGCCGACGAACAAACTCGCCTTCGTAGCGAGGGCTGTTATCTCAGGTAGTGTGAGATCGTCGAACGTCCGGATCGGAAATCCGACGGCCGCTTGGAGTTTGCGCAGTGTGGCGCTTTCGTTTCTTGCGGCGACTGCAACCGTGTCGAGACCCTTAGACCTCAGGAACTGCGCTACAGCTGCGAAATTTTCGACGGACCATTGTTTCGTCGCGAACGCAGCCGCCGGGTGTAGTAGGGCAAACGCGCCGAGACCGGATATATTGCCGGAAAGACCCTGGGAGATCTTTTGTTCAACCGACCTGGCCGCGTCATCTGTGATCTCGAGCCTCGTCCGCTGCCGTTCATCGATCGGCACCCCGACTGATCCCAACATAGCTAGCTGCTGTTCTACCGAATGCACCCGCGGGCGTTTCCAATATTCAGTTGAAGATTCGATCAAATTGTTGTGGAGAAAAGCGTATTGATAATGCCGGTAGCCCACTCGATGACGGGCTCCGCTCGCGAACGTCAGGAACGTAGCAGTCGTGCCGCCATGCAGATTAAATACGACGTCGTAATTTCGGCGCCTGATCCTGTAAGCAACAGAGAGTCTGGAGCTCGCCGACGGTGCGACCGTTAGAATGTTGTCGACATCGACGAAGCCGTCAAGAACCGGGGCCACCCAATCTTCGAGCAGAATGTCGACCTCAGCATCGGGAAGAAAGCGCTTCAGGGCAATCAATGAAGGCGTCGAAAGAACCGTGTCACCGATCGAGCGCAGGCGTACGACGAGAACTCGCCGGACGCGGCTCCAATCGATCATCCCGCTCATCTACTTCTCCACGGTTGCTTCGTCTACGAGCATAACGGGAATATCGTCGCGGATAGGATAAACGAGCGAGCAATCCGAGTTGGTACATTTAAGTGCGGTCTGATCTTCCTTCAACGCGACCTCGGATTTGCATTTCGGGCACCGGAGAATTTGTAAAAGTTCAGGACTTAGGGCCATGCATTAAATCTATCGCAAAGCATAAAGGTGAGCCAAAAGCGAAAGGCATGAAATGAATCATGCCTTCCGATCAAATCCAATCCTAACGACAACTGTTAAGCGCTCTCGGTCTTCGTTCCGCATTCGGGACAGAACTTTGCACCCGGGGCCAATTCCGCCTGGCAGTTAGTGCATTTCGCCTTTTCCTGAGATGATCCGCATTCGGAACAGAACTTTGCTCCTTCCCGAAGCTGTGCCCCGCATTTGACGCAAGGAACCTTCGTCACTTCCATCTTCCCGCCGCAGTCCGCGCAGAATTTAGCCGTCGGGGTGTTCTGCTTTCCGCAATTCGGACACACGACAGTCGAGCCTCCCGTTCCGCCGCCTTGTGGGCCCGAGCCGAAGGCATTGGCCATCTGACCGCCGACCGCGAATCCCGCACCGAGTCCAGCCCCGAGACCGGCCCCGCCGCCTTCGTTTTGCGCGGCATCGCGCAACGCATCAGCAGCCTGGAACTGCATATACTTCTGAGCGTCGCCGAGTGCTCCCATCGCCGAACGTTTGTCCAACGCGGCCTCTACTTCGGGCGGCAGACTGATGTTTTCGACATAGAACTTCGTGACCTCAAGCCCGTAGCCGCGAAAATCTTCATTGATCTTCGCGCGGATAGCATCGCCCATTTCTTTGTAATGGGCGGCGAGATCCAGCGCCGGGATCTTCAACTCTCCGATCGCGTCGGAAAACTCAGTAACGATCGCGCGCTTGAGCTGGCCGTCGATGTCTTCCGTCTGGAAATGAGCATTCGTCCCCGCGACCTCTTTGATAAACTCCCCCGGATCGGCGACCCGCAGGCTGTACGCACCGAACGCCCGCAGTCTCACGATCCCAAAGTCTGCGTCACGCAACATGATCGGATTTGAGGTGCCCCATTTCATGTCCGTGAACTGTTTAGTATTCACGAAATAGACTTCCGACTTGATTGGGGAATTAAAACCGTGTTTCCAAGCACCGAGCTTTGACAGGATCGGTGTGTTACCGCCATCGACCGTGTAACGGCCCGGCGTAAACACGTCGGCAACCTGACCCTCGAAAACGAAGACGGCGGCCTGCGATTCGCGGACGATCAACTGTGCTCCATTCTTGATCTCCTGCCCCGCTACGGGGAACCGGTAAAGCAGCGTGTCTTTTGACTCATCGAGCCACTCAATGACCTCGATAAACTGATTTAGCGCCGCTTCTTTTACCTTGTCGAGAATACTCATCTGTAATGATCTCCTTGTGCCATCTTAACGATAAAATATGACACAAAGTTCTTGAATTTGGAAGATTCTTCCCGAGCTGGCTTATGGCTTGGCTCTCTTTGCGTCTCTGCGTCGTCGCGAGAAAACAAACGCTCGACAATAGTTGCATTGGTGTGCACGTACAGACGTCAAGCCGCGAAGTTATCTTTGTACTCGTTCGTTTATGCACATCAAACCGGCTCCCAATAGGCAGTAGGTCTCCGACGTCTGCGATCCTGAAAAGTGATCACTTGGAGCTCCGGCTGTTGTACTACAGTTCGATATTTAACCCTTTTCGGTTAAAGGTAAGTACGATGAAGCGCGAGCTTCCGGTAAGGCATTGGCCAACGCTCCCCGAAGCAACGCTGATTCCGGACCTTATTTTGAAGGCCGCGGAGCAGGCCGGTTGAGTTTCCGTCGCTGCCATCTCCGTACGACAAGATAATAAAACGCCACAGCAAACAGACCGCCGGTGATGTCGATCCCAACGTCAATGGGTGAGCCGGTCCGCGCCGGGTTGTAGCTTTGGAGCGTCTCGTCGATCACCGCAACAAGTACGACGAGTGCAATGGAAAGAAGATAGGGCAGACGCCGAATAACATCCGTTACCGAAAACGCCCGGCAAGCGAGTAAACCCAACACCGCATACTCGGTGAAATGAGCGAATTTTCTAATTACACCGTGGTAAAAGATTATTGTTTCCGGCGGAGCACCCGGGAAGAGAAATTCGAGTAGCGGACGAATGATACGCGACGTCTGACCCATCGATCCCTGACTGGTTGACAGGAAAAATATTACGCCGATCCAAAAGAAAAGCGGCGCGTACAGGATGAACTGTTCGCGCCGTCTACTTTTTTGTTTCTGGTTCCGGGTTTCTAGTTTCAAGTTAGCTATCGCGGTTTCGCGGTTGGGCCTCGAGCATCAAAAACTAGAACCGAGAACCAGGAACCAGAAACCTTAGAGAGCTGCCGCACCGGAGACGACCTCGATGATCTCCTTCGTGATGGCCGCCTGCCGGATGCGGTTCATGTTCAGGGTCAGGGTGTCGATCAACTCACCTGCATTTTTCGACGCCGAATCCATTGCCGTCATCCTTGAACCCTGCTCCGACGCGACCGATTCGAGCATCGACTTATAAAGTTGCGTCTCGACCTGCTTCGGCAACAGCTTTCCGAATATCTCCGCGGCCGGCTGTTCGTAGATGTACTCGGCCTGTGCTCCCCCTTCGCCATCTACCTGCGGTTCGGTCCGGGGAATGGGCAGGATCTGCTCGATGACCGGTCTCTGCGAAAGGACGGTCTTGAACTCTGTATAGACAAGAAAGACTTTGTCGATCGACGTGTCCTCAGTGAATGTCCTAATTATCTTTCGCGCGATGTCGAGTGCGTCCTGGTGAACGACCTGCCCGCTGCCTGTCAATCCGATGTACTCGTCGGTAAATACAACATTGCGGCGTTTGAAAAAGTCTCGCCCCTTTCGGCCGACCGGTATCATCTCGGCTTGTTTGGTCCCGTTCTCTTTCAGAAACGCCTGCGTTGCTTTAATAACGTTCGCGTTGAACGCTCCGGCAAGGCCCTTGTCCGCGCTGACGAGCACGATCAAATATTTCTCGTCACCCCGCTCGTCGAGGAGCGGATGCGAAAACTCGTCCGCGACCTTTGCGCTCAGTCCGCCCAGAACCTCCGACATTTTCTGTGCGAAGGGACGGGCAGCTGTCACGCGGTCCTGCGCTCGCTTCAGTTTCGCCGCGGCGACCATTTTCATCGCTTTGGTGATCTGCTGTGTGTTCTTCACCGACTTGATCCGTCGGCGCATGTCCAATAGGCTGGCCATCTTTCTTTAGTCCCTAATCGCTCTTAGTCCCAAGTCCCAGGTCTCTAGTCTCTAGTCTCAGTGTTTCTGGGACTCTGGGACTAGGGACTTAGACGGACTCAATCTTAAGCCGCTGCCGCGGCCGCTTTCCCCCAACGTGTTGCTTTGAAATCCTCAACTGCTTCCCTCATCGATGCTTTCAAGCTGTCGTCGATATTCTTTTTCTCGCGAAGCGTCGTCATAACGGCCGGATGCGAATTCTCGATGAATGCACCTAGCTCTTCTTCGAAACGCTTGAGGTCTTCGACCGCAATATCATCAGCCAGGCCGTTTGTCACCGCCCAAATGATGAGCACCTGCTTTTCGACTTCCATCGGCTGATACTGTCCTTGCTTCAAGATCTCAGTCAGACGGCGGCCGCGTTCAAGCTGCGATTGGGTCGATTTATCGAGATCGGATCCAAACTGGGCAAATGCCGCAAGCTCGCGGAACTGTGCAAGGTCGATACGCAGCGTACCGGCGACCTGCTTCATAGCCTTGATCTGTGCCGAGCCACCCACACGCGAGACCGAGTTACCCACGTTGATCGCGGGACGTACACCTGAATTGAAAAGATCCGATTCGAGGAAGATCTGACCGTCCGTGATCGAGATCACGTTCGTCGGTATGTAGGCCGAAATATCGCCGGCTTGCGTTTCGATGATGGGGAGCGATGTAAGCGAACCCCCGCCACGTGCTTCAGACATTTTGGCCGCCCGTTCTAGCAAGCGTGAGTGGAGATAGAAGACGTCTCCCGGATACGCTTCGCGGCCCGGCGGACGGCGGAGCAGAAGCGAGATCTCACGGTACGCCGCAGCCTGCTTCGAGAGATCGTCATAGATCGTCAATGCATGCCGGCCGTTATCTCGGAAGTATTCGCCGATCGCACAGCCTGAGTAAGGAGCGAGGAACTGCATCGCCGCCGGATCTGAAGCTGTTGCCGAAACGACGATCGTGTATTCCATGGCGCCGTAATCCTCGAGCTTCTTAACGACCTGTGCGACGGTCGAAGCCTTCTGGCCGATCGCGACGTAGACGCAGATCACGTCTTTACCCTTCTGGTTGATGATCGTATCGATCGCGACAGCGGTCTTGCCGGTCTGACGATCGCCGATTATCAACTCACGCTGACCGCGACCGATCGGAACCATCGCGTCGATAGCCTTAAGACCAGTCTGAAGCGGCTCTTTCACCGGCTGGCGATCGATAATTCCCGGGGCGATTCGCTCGACCGGATTGTACATGTCGGTAATGATCTCGCCTTTGCCATCGATCGGATTTCCGAGAGCGTCTACGACGCGGCCGATCATAGCATCACCTACCGGCACGCTCATGATCCTCTTAGTGCGCTTAACTTCATCGCCTTCTTTGATCTTCTGGAAGTCTCCAAAGAGCACGCACCCGACCTTGTCTTCTTCGAGGTTCAATGCCAGGCCGCGAACTCCGTACGGGAACTCAAGCAGCTCGCCGGCCATGACCTTTTCCAATCCGTGGATCTCGGCGATACCATCGCCGACCTTGATCACGGTGCCGACCTCGTCGACCGTCATGCTTGAATCGAAATTCTCGATCTGGGCACGTATGATTTCGTTAATTTCGTTGGCTTTTATTGCTTCCATGTTTCTTAGTGGTGAACGGTAAGTGGCAAGCGTGTTTTCTCACTTACCGTTAACCGTTAACAAGTTCTTCCTTTAGATTTTCCAACTGCGTTTTTACCGAGCCGTCGTAAATGGTCGAGCCGATCCGCGTGACTACACCACCTATAAGGTCCGGATCGACAGTGAAATTCAGCCGGACATGTTTGCCGGTCAATTTTTCGAGATTCGCCTTGAGCTCCGATTGCTGTGACTGGTTCAGCTCACGGGCGGAGGTTACTTCGGCGACGACGTTTCCACTTCGTTCTTGCAGCACAGCATCAAACCGCTCGTTGATATCACCGAGTTCGGTCAGGCGGCTGTTGCGAAGCAGCACGCGAAGAAAATTCGAGGTGGTTGTCGAAGGCCTCGTCTTAGCGAGCAGATCTTCAAGGACCCTTTCCTTGTTGGCATGGGCGATCGCAGGATTCCGAAATGCGCTTTGCAGATCGACGTTCGACGCTATCATTTGCTCCCAGCTTTTCAGTTCGGTTTTTACGGTTTCTGTTTCACCCGTTTTTAGAACTACATCGGCAAGAGCGGTGGCATACCGGCGCGAGATCGTTTCGACATTCATCGTTAATTCAAACCTCCGATCTCCTGAATACTTGCCTTCACCAGCCGCGCGTCCCTGTCTGCATTGATCTTTCCTCGAAGCTTCTCTTCTGCTAGCCGTACGCTCTCTTCAGCTGAAAAGCGCCGGAGCTCGGCCCTGGTTTGTTGTGCGAGCCGACTGATCTCGCTCTCTGCCTGCTCGCGAATTTTTGATATCTCGCTTTCGGTCTGCTCCGATATATGCAGCTTTTCGGCTTCGGCTTCGGCCCTCGCTTTCTCTAGCAGGGAAGCCCTCTCCATTTCGAGCGAAGCGAGTTTTGCCTCGGCTGTAGTGAGCTGTGCCAGCGCGGCCTGCTTTTCCGCTTCCGCCCGGATCAGCTCTGCCCGGATAGCGTCCCGCTTCGCTTTGAAAGCTTCGCTAAGAGGTTTTTTTACGAGATAGACGAGTACCGCGACGAATATCGCAAGATTGATAAACTTCCAGGCTTCAAAACCCGGGTAGTTAAGGTATGTGTCGTAGAATTTCGTAAATCCGCCGCCTGCGTTTTCGCCGGAAGCTGCAAGCAGAATTACGCTGGAGAAAAGTGCCAACATAGTTACGCTTTCAAAATATTCGAACTGATCTTCTCGGCCATAACTTCAGCTTCTTTGGCGATCACGGACCTCGCCTGGGCGGCTTGTTCGCTGATCTGGTTCCTTCCCGATGCCAGTGATTCGGCCGTCGCATTCTTTACCTCGGCGATCCTTCGCTGTCGCGCCTCGATAGCCGCCGATCGCTCCTTTTCAATTAGTTCATAACCGCTTGAGCGCGCGGCTAGAAGCTCCCGATTGTACTTCGCTTCGCGTTCGTTGACGTCGGCAAGGATCGCTTCAGCTTCACTGCCGTAACCGCCCTTTTGGCGTTCTCGTGATTGGATGACGCGGTTGATCGGCCTGAAAAACGTGCGATTCAGGACCCAGATCATCAACAGGATCAATGCAATGTGGATAAAAAGCGTGCCGTCCGGAAAGAGCTGGATCGATTCGGCAAAAGCCAGCAACAACATATATTTCTTAAACTATTATCGCTATATCAAAACCCGCGAAAAATCGAGCTATTATCAAAACATAAGAGGTTATCACGCACCATTTTGACGGTCAAGGAAGGTCGTTGAAGCGGCAATTTCGGGGGGGGTGTCCGATGTGTGTGGGCTTTTCGCGTTTAAGTTTTGCTTGGCGGGCGTTGCGTGAAAAGAAGAAAATTTCACGCAGAGCCCGCTGAGGACGCAGAGGGAGAAAGATAAAGATTTCACGCAGAGCCCGCTGAGGATACAGGGGAAGATAAAAAGACCCATTCGACCACCAACACAATTT